>JBLIKM010000007.1:0-18426 GCA_047636295.1 Methylophagaceae bacterium | reverse complement strand
GGAACCTTAGCCTTACGAAATAAGGTATCCCGTCAAACACTCGAAGAACTATCCTTCCGAACAAATTTATCTGTTTTCCTCGATGTTAATTTTCGTGATCCTTGGTGGTCTTTAGAAGAAACTCATCACTGGTTAAATAATGCACGATGGGCTAAAGTAAATCATCATGAACTCATTGCTCTGGGCTATGATTCGGCCGATATGAAACAGGATATGCTTAAACTACGCACTAAATTTGGCTTAGATCATCTCATAGTAACCCGTGGTGAGGCAGGCGCCATAGTGTGCGACCAAGAGGGACAATTTCATCAATGCATTCCCGACAAGGTATCACATATTATCGACGCTGTCGGCGCTGGCGATGCTTTTACAGCAATGTATATTAATGGCTTAGCATTAGGCTGGTCGATCCCTCAAACATTGTCATTAGCACAGCAGTTTGCCAGTCAAGCATTGTCAATTAGAGGGGCAACGACTCAAGATCCTAAATTTTATAAGCCCTTCATAAATTACACCTCGCCTTAGATTTGTTTATCGTATCGATCATTCATAATTATTAAGGAAACACATGTACGAGCAGCTATCCCATTCATTACTTAACGATATTCTTAATAAAATTGAGCCAAAAATTGCTAAGCAAGACTTACGTTATTTTTATACCCGCTTGGGGGCTAATTTCTATGCCATTCACTCATTATTTGAAAAATTATATGGCGATCGAGATGACTTTGAAGAACAAGCACAACGGCTTGTTGAAACAATGGCCAAACAATATATTAGTCGGCCTGAAAAGCTTAGAGTACTAGATATCGAACGAGAATCAGATTACAACTGGTTTCTGAGTCAAAAATGGGTGGGAATGACACTGTATTGCAATGGCTTTGCAGGCAATCTCAAAGGTATGCGTGAGAATCTTCACTATTTTCAAGAGCTAGGTATCAACCTTGTTCACATAATGCCGATTCTACGTTGCCCAGAAGGGAAAAGTGATGGTGGCTATGCAGTCAGTGATTTTAGAAAAATTGACTCTCGCATCGGCACATTAGAGGATGTACAAAATCTGTCGGATGACATGCAGGAACGTGACATCCTATTAACACTTGATGTCGTACTAAACCATACTTCCGACGAACACGAATGGGCACAAAAAGCGCGTGCCGGTGACAAAAAATATCAAGATTATTTTTACACATTTGAATCACGTAATGTGCCAGACATGTTTGAACAAAACATGCTGGAAGTTTTCCCTGAAACCGCACCTGGTAACTTCACTTGGAACGAGGAGATGCAGCGCTGGGTGATGACCGTGTTCAACAATTATCAGTGGGACCTAAACTACAGTAATCCAGCTGTTTTCATTGAAATGCTTGATGTAATTTTATACTGGGCTAATATGGGCGCCGATATTCTACGTCTGGATGCCGTAGCATTTTTATGGAAGAAAATCGGCAGTACCTGTCAGAATGAACGTGAGGCACATTTAATTCTTCAATTAATGAAAGATTGCTGTCAAGTGGTGGCGCCAGGCGTATTATTTATTGCCGAAGCGATCGTCGCACCGCTTGAAGTAACCAAATATTTTGGTGAAGATGCCATCATCGCCAAAGAATGTGAAATAGCCTATAACGCAACCTATATGGCCTTATTATGGGATGCCGTCGCCACCAAAAATACTAAGCTGTTGAATCAAGGGATTAAAAATGTTCCGGTTAAACTTGAACGTGCGACATGGTTAAATTATGCTCGTTGCCATGACGATATTGGCTTAGGTTTTGATGATAAGGACGTCGCTTTGGCCGGCTACGAACCTATTAGTCATCGTAAATTTTTAATTGATTATTACTCAGGCAAGTTTGAACACTCTCATGCACGCGGCGTCTTGTTTGGTGAAAATGAAAAAACAGGTGACGCTCGAATATCCGGTACTTTAGCATCACTCGTTGGCTTGCAATATGCTATTGAAACAGACGACCCCATTGCGACTGAAAATTCGACCAAACTAATCTTATTGTTCCACAGTATGATTCTATCGTTTGGTGGTATTCCATTGATCTATTATGGCGATGAGATAGGCACGATTAACGATGATTCTTATGTGAATGATCCTCTTAAAGCAGGCGACTCACGCTGGGTTCATCGTCATGTTATTGATTGGGAAAAAGCGGCATTAAGACATACCAGCGGAACTGTCGAATATGCCATATTTACGGCCTTAAAACGAATGATTTCAGTACATAAAGAAACAGGGATTTTTGCAGACTTTAATAACCGTGACTTGGTCGAGGTGGATAATCCGCATTTATTTGTTTTTGAACGTTACGATATTAATAGAATAAATGAACGCGTATTAGTGGTTGCAAACTTTGATGGTAAACCACAGAATTTAGACTTAGATGCGCTGGTTTCTTGGCGTGCACCCCATTATGGGCAGCTAATGGATTTATATACGGGTCAACGCCCAGAAATCTTTAAAAACACATTGGTTGTGCCAAGTTTTGGTTTTTATTGGTTGTATGAAATGTAAGGCTATAAAGTTATTCACGCAGCAACAATAAATATCACTCACATCTATTTATAACTGCTCAGTATAAAGAACAATAAGTTCCGTAAGGACTAACGGTTCATAGCGTTAAATGTTTACCATCACAAAATGGAGCATTCGCAGTTTGTTTGTTTGCATGCACATAAATAAGCGATACCCATCTTTTCAGCAATAAAGGCTTTAGGGATGAACACACCACCCTGATGCGAACCATCACAATAAGGTTAGTTTGCGGATTGCCAGCAAGTACAAAAATAATATTCTTTACCTTTTTCTAACTCAACTTTAGCAGGTTTAGTATCGGCTACGATTGGTTTGGTCATAATATTATCCTCAATGAGTGACTATATTCTAAAATCTTTAAATGCTTGTGTTATTTCTTGTTTGGTATTCATCACAAATGGCCCACCGCGAGAAACAGGCTCATTCAAGGGTTGAGCAGCAGCAAAGATGAATCGCGTATTTTCATTTGCTTGGAGGTGAACGGCATTACCCGCTCCCATAGTTGCAAGTTGATGCTTTTTAATTATATTTGGCTGTATTCCAACTGCAAGTTCACCCTCAATAACATAGATAAAAGCATTGTCATCATCAGCAATTGTTTGGTCAAATACTTGATCTGCAGGTAACAAAACATCGAAATAAAGTGGATTTACATAATTATTGACCACCGGTCCAAGTGAGCCGTTATTTGTTTTGCCAGCAATAACACGTATTTCCATGCCATTGTCATGTTGCTCAAGCGTCACTTTATTTGCCGAAAATTCTTGATATGCCGGAGCAGTCATCTTGTCGCTGGCCGGTAAATTGACCCATAATTGAAAACCATGTAACAAACCATTTTCTTGTTCTGGCATTTCTGAATGAATAATACCTCGACCCGCAGTGATCCATTGCACTCCACCGGGCTCAATAATCCCTTCGCGACCTTCACTATCTTTATGACGCATACGTCCGGCCAATAAATAGGTCACCGCCTCAAATCCGCGGTGAGGATGACTAGGAAAGCCACCTATATAATCCTCTACTTCGTTAGATTCAAAGGCATCAAACAGTAAAAAAGGATCAAGCATCGACAGCTCATCTGAACCAATAATACGTGTAAGCCGAACGCCGTCACCATCCGTTGATTCAATGCCATTTACAACACGTTCTACTTGTCTCAGTCTTTCTGGTGATCCACAAAGAGTCTGGGACTGCTGCATATCATTAGGTTTTAATGGCGGCATTGGGTCTCCTTGATTTAAAATTGTTTGGTCAGATTCCACGACTTACCCCTAGAACGCCTTAATTAAAGGCGTTCTAGGAGAAATATAGAAGTAGAAGTAATGTGGCAGTAAATTACTCGCGAATACCTTCGATAAAAAGCTCAAGTTGTACATGTGTTGATGCAGGACCCAAATCGTAATTAATGCCATAGTCTGTAAGTTTTAGCGTGGTTTTACCGCTGAATCCAGCTCGGTAACCACCCCATGGGTCAGAACCTTCACCAATTTTTTCGATCGGAAAGCTAATCGTCTTGGTCACACCATGCAATGAAAACTCCCCCGTTAGCGTGCCACTATTATCATCAATGGTCGTATATTTTGTGCTGGTAAAGGTTGAAGTAGGATATTTGCCAACATCTAAAAAATCTTCACCTTTTAAATGTTTATCACGTTCAGCATGATTAGAGTCAAGACTCGCAGTTTGAATAACCACTTTTATTTGTGATGCATCCGCGCTGTTTTGTTCATAGTTAAACTTACCATCAAAATCATTAAAGCGACCTGTCAGCCAGCTATAACCTAAGTGCTTTATTTTAAAGATAATAGAGGCGTGAGTGCCTTCTCTATCTATGTTGTAGTCGGCTGCATAAGTGAATCCTGAGAACAAGGTTGCAACAGTAAAAGTACTAACTAATATAAATTTTTTCATAAAATCCTCGATATAGCGTTATTTAAGTATTGAGCGTTAATTTGAGTTGTCGATTTTTAGCATGCGTTTAAGCGTGCGATCTTTATTTATAAAGTGATGTTTGAGCGACGCTAATGCATGACCTACTGATAAGACGATTAGTAGCCACGACAAAATAGCATGTACCTCCCCGGCTATATCTTCTTGATTTTCAACCTGCCATGGTAATGCAGGTATATTTATCAGATCAAAAATGACAATAGCGCGACCATCGGCAGTGGATATTAGATAACCGCTGGCCATTAGCAATAACATCGCGATATATAAACTTTGGTGCATCCAATGTGCCACGAGTTGCTGCCATTTGGGACCAGCTAAGGCTGTGGGCTGAGCATTAATGACACGCCAAAAGATACGAAACATCAACAATCCTAATACCAGCATTCCTAAGCTCTTGTGTAAATTCAGTGAACCTTTATACCATGCATCGTAATAGGTCAGCTCCACCATATAGAGACCTAAGCCGAACATAAAAAAAATGGCGATAGCCATAAGCCAATGTATGACGATACTGATCCACCCATAAGACTTTTCGTTATTTTTTAACATGTCACTACTTTTTAAATAAGATGAGCCTATTCTACTGTTCTTGTATAATTAATAAATAAGCAAAATAAGAATATTCTGTTCTCATATATAGAACAATTAAGCATGCCGATATAAATTGAGTATCAGGAGTCATCATGAACCAGTTAGAACAAATGCAAACCTTCATTCGTATCGTCGAAGCCGGTAGTATCACTAAGGCTGCCGAACAAATGAATACGGTTAAGTCGGCTATCAGTCGTCGATTATCTGAGTTAGAAAGTCGCCTTGGCATTAGCCTGTTAACGCGAACAACACGTAGCCAAACACTTACAGATTCTGGAGAGCAATTTTATAAACAATGTCTGCGGATTATCGACGATATTAACGAAGTTGAAGCGTCTCTAGGTAATGAAAATACGGCGCTTTCAGGTCGAATTAAAATCGCAGCACCGCTGTCATTTGGTATAGCCAAATTATGTCCTATTTTGAAGCAGTTTCATGACCTCTATCCAGACATTATTTTTGATATTGATTTTAACGATCGCAAAGTCGATATTATTGACGAAGGATTTGATCTTGCTATTCGAATTGCCCACTTAAGTGATTCCTCGCTGATTGCTAGACGTCTAACAACAGTGAAGTTGATTCATTGTGCTAGTCCCGACTATCTGCAAAAACATAGTACTCCACGCACCCCCAATGACTTATTGAATGGCCATCTCAAATTGCACTACCAAGCAGACCAAGATAATTGGCATTTCAAAGATGAATTTGGCAAGCAGTATAGTATTAAGGTAGCTAAAAGTCTGACGATTAATAATGGTGATTTTGCATGTCAGGCAGCTATCATCGGTTGGGGCATCGCCTATTTGCCTGATTTTATTTGTTCCACAGCAATTCAAGATGGCAGATTAACGTCCATACTCGAAAAGTATGTGGATAACAATGAAATAGGTGCTTACATTGTTTATCCCCAAACACGTCATCTATCTCAACGCGTCAGTAAGTTAATCAACTTTCTGTCTGAGCATTTCAACAAAACACCTTGATGCAGAATTAAACGGGATAAACAGACTCCAATCATTTTACGCGAATGGTTATCATTTGCATTAAGTGATTAATGTCATTATACTTTCATTTCGTACTCTAGACAGACAACGACGATGAAATCAATAGACATACATACCGAACATACACCCATCGTAAATTTGGCAATCGCCCCTTCTAAACTTGAATCGCTGATTCGGGAAGGCAAGTTCAACCCAACTACTTTTCACTGTCTGGATCCACAATCAAAAAAAGTGTTTGGGGAATAATTCAATCATTAACCGCATTCAATCTTGCTTAAAAAACCGATTATAGATAAGGAATAAGATACTATGCATACTAAGACTGCTTGCCAGACAGAAACGTTATTAAACGGATCAAATTGTGACCTGCTGTATTGCCCTGATTGCAAGATGATTCATTTGGTATTAGGGGCAATTACCCTACATTTGCCTGAAGATCACTTTCAAAAACTTGCCAATGATTTAAGCAAAGGGGTATTTAAATTGACATCTCGAAACACGTCCTTAGAAAATTTATTTAATGACGCGGCGATAACGTTGCATAGTTAGTATCAATGTAAGTCATTCTCCCCAGCTGACTTTAGTAGGGATATGGTTCAACCGTGATAGTCAACATTGTAATTTGATGGTGATTTTTAGCTATTATTGTTGTCTATGTAAAATAAGTGATTCAAAGTTAACACCAACCCGTCACATATTTTAAATAGAGAATCTGTTATGAAGTCTACATATATATTATTGATACTATGCATGCTGTTCTTAACCTCGGCATGCAGTGTTAACCCGACAATTCGCACCACGTTTAACCAGACTGTTGATTTTAATCAATACAAAACATTTGGCTTTTTTCAACCGCTGAATACCGATTCCCGCTATGAATCCTTAACTAGTCAATATCTGAAACAAGCCACGGTTGTTGAAATGACACGACGGGGGTTTGTATTAAGCAAAAACACGCCAGATTTATTAATTAATTTTCATCGAGACATACGCAGCAAACAACAAATCAATGAAATACCAATAACGGGGTATGGTGGTTATCATCAATATCGAGACCACCTTTCTTATGATTCTTGGCTTAGTTATAGAACATATATTGATAATTATCAGGAAGGTAAACTTAAAATTGATATTGTCGACCGTCAGTCAAACAAAGTGATTTGGCAAGGCGAAGCGGTAGGACGATTAAGCGAAGAGCAGCAGCAGAATCTACACGTCACATTGCAAAAAACAGTGTCACAGATGTTTAGCCAATTTCCCATCAATACTCAACCATAATCTTATTCTGCTGAGGGATAGGCACATCAAGTGTTTTTTCGAACCTATATACCAGTAGTTTAAAGCAATGTAAGTACTAACTTAATAATAATTAAGGCTATTTTTAATCAGCCAATGATCGTCGAATAGTAACTTTAGCTCTATATGGCGAACGCCTGCTGTGCCGAGCGATCACCTTGATGACAAATCACCTTAGCTAGGAAAACCACGTTTATTACAAACTTTCCTGTGCAATCAATACGCTACTGTTCGCAGTAGTTTGCGACGGTTATGGATTCTAAGTCAAACGGAAGGGAGTGACAGGCAAGTCTGTTTCAATACTCCTGACATATGCTCTGTCTTCCAATTCGCAAAAACCATATGATTTATCTAAACCTAGCAAAATTAGAGATAGTCACTCTGAATTAATTACCTCCAAATAAGGCGTAATTAATTCAGTTATAACTTATGTCCTTGTAGTGCAAGATGACGGACTTAATTAATGTCATTTTTTCATTACTATTATGGAGGGCTTTATCTATGCATATTTTCGAAATAGAACATCAGGTGTATTTTGCATCATGGCTTAAAGACTGCTTCTGAAATAAGTGAAATTTCAAATAGATTTACAACATGAGCTATAAGAGATTTTTATAGTAAACATAAAAAACTCTACATACTAATTATAAGTAAACTCCATTACACTAAAGATTAACCATGCATTGTTGAAAACGCATACTCGAAAAGACAGGCTATTCAATCGTGTGCTTAATTTTAAATAACATTTATCAATCAAGGTGACTATATGGCTTTAATCTCAATGCGACAATTACTGGATTACGCAGCAGAGCATCAGTTTGCCATTCCAGCATTTAATGTCAGTAACATGGAACAAGTTCAAGCTATCATGCAGGCAGCTAATGCGGTTGATAGCCCCGTCATATTGCAAGGTTCAGCTGGATCTCGCCAATATGCAGGCGAACCTTTTTTACGCCACTTAATTTTAGCGGCTATCGAAGAATATCCTCATATTCCAGTTGTCATGCATCAAGACCATGGTTCGGCACCCGCGGTATGTGCACGCTCAATTCAATCAGGCTTTAGTTCAGTCATGATGGATGGATCATTAATGACGGACATGAACACACCGTCATCATTAAGCTATAACATTGATGTAACACACACCGTTTCTGAGATGGCACATGCCTGTGGTGTATCTGTTGAGGGCGAACTAGGTTGTTTAGGTTCATTGGAAACCGGCATGATGGGAGAAGAAGATGGCCACGGCGCCATTGATAAACTCGACCACAGCCAATTACTCACTGATCCTGATGAAGCGGTCGAGTTCATTAAACAAACACAAGTTGACGCTTTAGCAGTAGCGATTGGCACTAGCCATGGCGCATATAAATTTACCAAACCACCTACTGGTGACGTGTTGGCTATCAGCCACCTCCAAACATTACAGCAACGTTTACCCAATACCCATTTTGTAATGCATGGTTCTAGTTCCGTGCCACAAGATTGGCTAGAAATCATCAACACCTATGGTGGTGATATCGGTCAAACTTATGGCGTACCTGTCGAAGAGATTGTTTCAGGCATTAAATTTGGTGTCCGTAAGGTCAATATTGATACCGATCTGCGTATGGCATCAACAGGGGCAATTCGCCGTTATTTAGCTGAAAAAGAAAATGCCTCAAACTTTGACCCCCGTAAATTCTATAAGGCGGCCACAGTAGCAATGCAAGCCATTTGCCAAGCACGTTATGAAGCGTTTGGTAGTGCTGGTCATGCTAGTAAAATCAAAGTTATTTCGCTCAATCATATGATGGAACGTTATGCCAGCGGTGAATTAACCACGGCTGTTTATAAATAACGTTCTGGTTGAAAGAAAAAATAAGCTAAGTGGTACCAGAGAACACACATTGGGGAATCGATAAAATGAGTATACAAAAAACGTTGACGCAGTTCATGATCGAACAACAAAGGGCATTACCCAATGCAACAGGGGATTTAACCCTGTTGCTTGTCGACATTGCCAATGCCTGTAAGCGGATTTCATATACCGTTAGTCGTGGCGCGATGACAGGAATTTTGGGCAGTGCTGGAACTGAGAATGTTCAGGGTGAAACACAGAAACAACTCGATATCATTACCAATAACATTATGGTAGGTGCATTAGAGTGGACTGGCCACTTAACAGGGATGGTCTCAGAAGAAGTCGACGACTTTATACCTATTCCAGAGCAATTCCCTAAGGGCAAATATCTGGCACTATTCGACCCTTTAGACGGTTCATCAAATATCGATGTTAACCTAACTGTCGGGACCATTTTCTCAATTTTAAGCGGTACAGAAGGTGTTAATGCAACACTCAATGACTTTTTACAAAAAGGTGCTGAACAAGTATGTGCCGGTTTTGTACTTTACGGCCCATCAACCATGATGATCCTAACCACAGGACAAGGCGTTAATGGCTTTACCCTTGATCAGGACGTGGGTGAATTTGTTTTAACTCATCCCAATATGACTATTCCTGAAGAAACCAAAGAGTTCTCCATTAATATGTCGAATCATCGTTTTTGGGAAACACCGGTACAACGTTATATTGATGAGTGTATGCAAGGAGAAGCAGGACCACGAGGTGTTAATTTTAATATGCGTTGGGTGGCTTCCATGGTGGCAGAAGTCTATCGCATTCTGACACGAGGTGGAATCTTCATCTATTCTCAAGATACACGTGATACCTCTAAATCAGGCAAGCTTCGCCTAATGTATGAAGCCAACCCAATGGGTTTTATTATCGAACAGGCTGGCGGTCAATGCTCTACGGGTCGTGAACGTATTCTTGATATTGTCCCGGTCGGTATTCATCAACGTGTTCCTGTCATTCTTGGTTCAAAAAATGAAGTAGAAAGAGTCGTGTCTTACCATCTAGATTAATAACGGATTAGTATCATACCGTTGTTTTAAAAGACCAAATTTTTCAAGAGGTTACTGCTATGCGTAAGCCGCTCGTTGCCGGAAATTGGAAGATGAATAATCCAATTGAAAGCTCAAAAATACTGCTGGAAAATATTTTACATCAATCAGAACTGCTTGAGAGCATGCTTGCCAAAGATGGAAATGCATCCGCCGTTGATATCGCAATATTTCCACCGTCGGTATACTTGAAAGAAGCCCAGGAAATCTTGACCGGATCATCACTACACTGGGGTACGCAGAATGTATCAGCTTACGATGAAGGTGCTTACACCGGTGAAATTTCAGCATCGATGTTACAAGGTTTTGGTTGTGACTATGTTTTAATTGGCCACTCAGAGCGACGCTGTTTATATGAGACATTAGAGTTAGATCAATTTGTCCTAGATCAGATTGTGGCTCAAAAATATCAAATGGCTACTAGCCATGGCTTAACCCCCATAATTTGTATCGGTGAAACAGAAGAGGACTATGCCAAAGGAAAAACAGAGGAGGTGATTGCTCGCTTACTGGATGTTCTTATTGACTATAAAGGACCCGAGGCACTCAAGCAGACGGTCTTTGCCTATGAACCTGTTTGGGCTATTGGCACAGGTCAGTCTGCAACACCTGAATGGGCTCAGGATGTACATGCGTTTATGCGTGAACGTATCGCTAAACATAATGTAGCTACCGCAGAATCATTACGGATAATTTACGGTGGTAGTGTTAACACAAGTAATGCGGCGGCAATTTTCTCAAAACCAGATGTTGATGGTGGTTTAATCGGCGGCGCCTCATTAGATGTCGATAAGTTTATCCAAATTTGCTTTGCTGCGGCACTAAAGTCCAATATAAACCAGCGTCAAACTGGATCATAAAGTTCAAATCACAAAAAAGCCCTAGTATCTTTCGATACTAGGGCTTTTGTTTAATTTAAATTTTTATGCTTGCTTATCGGTTGCAAATGTACATTGTTACTTCGAAACCGAAACGCATGTCTGAATATTCTGGTTTAGTCCACATGATAGTTACCTCTCAAAAAATTAATATAACCTAGCTTTCTGGATCCGCTCCAGTAGCCATCATTTACACTATATCGATAGTATAAACACAATGTTAGAGGAAAGCCCCTGACATTACTCAGTAATTTTCCCATCGTAAATCAAAGTACAAATCAATCTGTTGCAGGTTCTCTCATCGTTACAAACTCTTCTGCAGCAGTAGGATGAATACCAATCGTAGCATCGAAATCGGCCTTTGTTGCACCCGCTTTAACTGCTATCGCAATACCCTGCATAATCTCACCGGCATCAGGCCCAACCATATGTACACCTAAAATTTTATCAGTGTCACCATCGACCAGTAATTTCATTAAGCTTCGTTCGTCTGAACCACTAATCGTGTGTTTCATGGCTCGAAAACTAGAGCGATACTTCACTACACTAGAATAGTCTGCTCTTGCTTGCTCCTCTGTCATACCCACGGTACCGATATTGGGCTGGCAAAAGACCGTTGTCGCTATATTGCTATAGTCTAGCTTAAAGGGCTGATTATCATAAAGTGCACGCGCTAATGTCATCCCTTCTTCAAGTGCAACAGGCGTTAATTCCATACCACCGGTAGCATCACCTAGCGCATAAATACTGGGTTCGCTGGTTTGAAACTGGTCATTAACCTTAATATAGCCTTTGTCAGACACGGTAATATTGACGTTCTCAATACCCAAATCATCTAACTGTGGTTTACGCCCTGTGGCATAAAGCACGGCATCAACAATCATTGATGAGCCATCATTCAAGTTAACTTTGAGTGAGTGATCGGCTTGTTTTTCAATTGATGTAACATCGGTATTAAACCGTAAATTGACGCCTTGTTTAGCAATTTCTTGGGCGGCAAAATCACGAACTTCGTTATCAAAGCCACCTAAGAATAAATCACCACGATATAACTGAGTAACTTGTGCTCCAAGGCCATTAAAAATACCGGCAAACTCAACAGCAATATAACCACCGCCGACGACCATCATTCGATTTGGAAATGTCTCTAAATCAAACACTTCATTCGAACTAACAACATGTTCGCGACCTTTAAATTCAGGTATAAAAGGCCAACCGCCCACCGCCAATAAAATGCGTTCAGTGGTAAATTTTTTGCCGTTAACTTCAACCGTATGCTGATCAACGATCCTACCTCGTCCTTTTATTACTTCAACATTAGCTTTATCTAAAATGCCATCATAAATACCATTTAATCGGCTAATTTCTTCGGTTTTGTTATCGCGTAGCGTAGCCCAATCAAATGCTATTTCACCCGAACGCCAACCAAAACCTTTGCTTTCATTAAAATGGCGTGAGTATTCAGATGCGTAGACATAGAGTTTTTTAGGAACACAGCCTACATTGACACAGGTTCCACCCATATAGAGATCTTCACACACAGCGACTTTGGCACCAAATGACGAAGCCATGCGACTAGCCCGTACGCCACCAGATCCTGCACCAATCACAAAAAGATCATAATCGTATTTCATTGTTTTTACCTTTTCGCTATCACTGTAAAAAGGCACCAGATATAATTACCTGATGCCATGTTTAGATTGACTATATTTAGCTGTTATAAATTAAGCTAAAGCGTTCAATATTGTGTCAACGTCACTACGTCCGAATGGATCATCTGGGCAGTTATCCATTTGACCTGGCTCTGCAAATAGTTGTTTGATTTCACCATCAACTACATGCATAGAATAACGCCATGAACGGTCACCAAAACCTAAGTTTTGTTTATTCACTAACATGCCCATTTGGCGGGTAAAGTCACCATTACCATCCGGTAGCATTTTTACTTTTTCTATGCCTAAATTTTTAGACCATTGGAACATGGTAAAGGCATCGTTGACGCTTAAGCAATAGACTTCATCAACGCCTTTAGCTTTAAATTCCTCATATTTAGCTTCAAAACCAGGAAGATGAGTACTAGAGCATGTCGGTGTGAATGCACCCGGTAAAGCAAGTACAACAATGCTTTTGCCTTTGAAGATGTCAGTACTTGTCACATCCTCCCAGCGGAAGGGATTATCACCACCAAGGCTTGCATCACGTACACGAGTCTTAAATGTAATTTCTGGTACTGTATTTTTCATTTCCGTTTCCTTTTTATTTGAAAGTAATTGATACATCTAAAACAACTCTTTATGAATTGCTTGATTGAAGCTCATTATCCACAAAACTAAATACAAGGTAAAACAAGTTATTTCCATAACTATAAGTGGAAAAAGCGATTGATTGTGATTATTTTATAATTAAATAAAATTTTAAAAATATTACAATGAGTATATATGTAAGCTAACGTTAATAACTTATATTTTATTTATTCAGCACACCTTATGTGAGGCGTGTTAAATTCAAACAATTACCTTAATCTTTCAAGGACCCAAAAATGAGTAACATCTATGACGATAAACATAGAATACTACAAGACCAATTTGAAACCAGAAAATTGGCCGATCGTTTGGAAGATCTCATTGTTCAATACGAAATGGGGGAAGGTTAAAATCCGCAGAAGTAACAACTTTCATCCAATAATCATCTAGGCTAAAAACATTGCGTAGCTATTTTTTACAGACCACATTATATACCTTGATAGCCATAGTCGCCTTTTCGGCAAATGCCATTATTTGCCGTTGGACGCTAGACAATGACTTTATTGATCCGGTAAGTTTTACATCATTTCGCTTAGGAGCTGGAGCGGCCATGCTATTTATTGTCATGGCATTGTCAACAAGACAACAGGCACACAACAATAAAATAAAAGCCACGATGATTCCAAGCCAAAAAGGTGATTGGAAAGCAAGTATCTATTTATTCATCTATGCCCTCGCGTTTTCTTATGGTTATGTAGCGATTAACGCGGCAACAGGATCGTTAATACTCGCCGGTGTTGTACAGCTAACGATGATCGGCTTCGCACTACGTAATGGTGATAGATTGCATGGCGCCGAATGGTTAGGTTTAATTTTGGCTTTAATCGGCCTAGTGTATTTAATGTACCCCAAATTAACCTCGCCCTCCTGGTGGGGTTTGTTAATGGTTATAATCTCTGCCTATGCTTGGGCCATGTATAGCTTAAATGGCCGGTATTCATTAAATCCAATCACAGATACGGCCTATAATTTTTATCGTACCTTACCGATGGTTCTATTATTAACGGCTATAAGTTTAACCTTTACCGATGTAATTAATTTAACGCCGACTGGCGTAGCTATGGCAATATTATCAGGCGCCGTAACCTCCGGATTAGGCTATATTATTTGGTATAAAGCCTTGCCGAGATTATCTTCAAGTCTTGCTTCATCAAGTCAATTATTACTGCCATTGTTCGCAGCATTTGGGGCACAGTGGCTAATTAATGAACCAATCACACTTCATTTCTTGCTGGCAGCGGCAATGATGTTAGGTGGTTTAGCATTGGTGCTTATTGGCCGAAATCAACACAGAAAAAAAGCCGCTTTATCAAATGCTAACTAAACTGATAGCTTGGTGGTAACCTAGAAACCAGCTAAAGATTAACCCCATTAATATAAAGGGCTATAAACAGTAGTAGACACTTACATTACCAGCTTTAGTTAAAACGATAAACACTTAACCACAATGACAGCCTGCGTTCTATTTTCTGCATTAAGTGTCTGCAAAATGCCGCGAACGTGTAATTTAACGGTATGTTCACTTAAGTCCAAATTGAGGGCAATACGCTTATTGGATTCACCTTCACATAATCGCGTGAGCACTTCTTGTTGTCTAGGCGTTAACTTATCGAGCGAGCCAGATTCACCTGTTAAAGATGTCGATAATGTATTATTTTCTCGCTGATGAGTCGGGTCAATAGAAATGCCACTGTTCAACATAGGTTGGATTGCATTGGGCATATCATTACTTTTCATCGCTTTTGACATATAGCCTAATGCGCCAGCTTTAAGAGCAAGTTGCGTATCCTTAAGCTCTTCAGATGGAGTAACAACGATGACCGGCGTATTGGGATGTGCAGCCGTGAGCTGAGCAATGCATTCATAATAGCTAAGACCCGGCATATTAAGATCCACCAGCATTAAGTCCAAATCACGCTCACAATTAGCGAGTTACGTGGCTTTGGATACTAAATACCATTCTGGAACCGTCGCTTTAGGTTGGGTACCCAAAATTGCTGGAGAGGACGTTGAAGCATTTGAAAAAAACGTGCAACAGCGTGACCCAAGCTTTCATGTCTATGAAATTACCGGCCATGGCGTGCCAATGTCAGTCAATACACGTGAAGCACGTCTATCCGATAAAATTTCTGATTTCCCCAGAAAATAGAAACACAAAAGCAGGTTTGAACTTAGCATCAATAGGTTCAAGAGAACGGTTAATGAATAAAGCAGAGAGAATGGAAAGAACAGTCATATCACAGCGGATTAGACTCTATTATGACAGCGAACAATTTTATGGCTTTCAAGCGCTACATCCGGTATTAACTAGTAATGATCTAGGACAAAAACAACTGGCAGGTTTTGTCATGGGTAACTATGACATTGAATCATTAGTTGAAGATGTTCTTTCTGATGATAACACACAGGTCCATATTGCTTTATATGACGCCAACACCTCTAATCAGCAAGTACTTTATTCATCAACTGCACAGTTAAATACGGTTGATAAGGTCAAACAGCAAAAAAGGCAGTCTTGGACGTATTCACTCAATGTGGCTGATCAACAATGGATAATGGTGGTATTCCCCAATAACGAATTATTCTCGGGTACAGAGTCTTGGCTCCCTTCTGCAGGTTCGATTCCTGGCAGCCTGATGACATTGTTACTGACGCTGTATTTATTCATCGCACTTATTAAAACACGCCAAGTAAGCCAACTATCAACCGTGCTTGAAGGCACTACAACACGGCTTGATGTTCAAACTAAACTTAAACAAGAGGCTGACAAAGCTAATCAGGCCAAATCTGGCTTATTGAGAGCCGCCAGTCACGACCTTAGGCAGCCGTACATACCATCGGCCTGTTAACAACCTTGTTAAAAGATAGTGAAGATAAAGCCTAACAAACACAGTTGATTGATAAAACACAAATAGCCGTCGGTGGCATGAATGCAATGTTCAATAGTTTACTCGATTTAAGTCTATTAGAATCCAGTGAATTCCCCGTCACTCCAGAGCATTTTTACCTGGAAGGTTTATTGGAAAAATTAGCCCTTTATTTTGAATTACAGGCAACAGAACACACTTTGTCTTTTAAGGTAGTAGAGACATCAGCCAGCGTGTACACCGAGCCCCTATTACTGGAGCATATCTTAAGAAACTTATTATCCAATGCCATTCGTTACACCCCTCAAGGTAAAGTATTACTGGGCTGTGGACGGTTAAAAAACCATACTAGGATCTGCGTAATTGATACGAGGATAGGCTTAGATAATGAGTCAAAATATAAGATATTTAATGCATTCTATCGCGAAAAAGCGGCACAACAACTTTCAGACAAGAGGCTAGGATTGGGCCTATCTATCGTGCAAGAAATAGCTAATTTGTTGGAATTAAATCTAGGGGTGAATTCACAGCTAGCAAAAGGCGCGTGTTTCTATGTTGATGTCCCCAATGGTGACGCTACTTTAATTGGAGAAGCGCAACTAATACAAAAACAGGCATCGATTAATAAATTAATATGGGTCATCGAAGATGATGCCACTACGCGTTATGCGATGGAAAATTATTACAATCATGGCAGTGTCAGGCTGAAACCATGGCATCATCTAAAGAAGTGACACTAACACTAAAACAAAACACGACGCCACCCGATGTAATTATTGCTGATTATCAATTGATCAATAAAACCGGTCTTGAACTCGCACTTCAAATACAAAAACATTATCAACAACAACTACCTATTATCGTCATCACAGACACTACCGACCTAAAAATACGTGAAAACATTGAGCGACAAGGCTGCCAGTTTATGATGAAAGCCGTTAAACCAGAATGTCTTAATTCTCGACTAATGCAGCTATGAACAATAATTAGTTTCTTATAGTCCTTAAGAGCTATAGCTCTCAGGAATATTTATTTAAGTCATGTGAAAACAGCATAATTCAATTCCCAAACCTTTAATTAAATGGAAGAGAGCTATGTTACAGGCAATAATAAAAACAAGGTTATCAGCAGCATTTTAGCAACAGCAATGACCAGTTTTGCTGGTAATTTAGACGTAAGTAAAGAAGTAACGGTGAATGCTAGCCCTGACACAGCATGGAAGATGATTGGCATCCTGTCGTAGTTAGTAGCCAGTTAACACACGGCAAAAATAATGATATGCGTTTATTAACCTTAGGTAATGGCGCAACCATTACTGAAAAACAAGTGTCTCGTAATGACACTGAAAGAAGCTACACCTATGCGATTATAGCGTCAGCATTACCCGTTGCAGATTATGTTTCAACTATCTCCGTTGCTGCTGCTGATGGTAAATCTACCGTGACATGGCGTTCTAGTTTCGATGCCAAAGGTGCAAGTGATGAGGAGGCCGTTAATGCAATCACAGGTATTTATGATGCCGGTCTAAACAATCTAAATAAACACTTCAATAAATAAATCACGCAACGCTGGAGAAAACCCTAAGCCCTTACGATATCAGCTTAGGGTATTACGCCTCGTTTATTTCAAAAGCATTTTAGAATTCAACAAGACCTTGTCAAAAATAAGATGGTATTCGACAAGCCCTGTTCTTACCTCCTCGATATCACCCGCTTGATATCTGAGATATAGGCTTTGACCAATTTGGTGAAATTCTTGGTATATCTTATCGAGTCGCGCTAAGCCTTCTTGCGTAAATAACCGTTCTTGCTGTTCGCGTTTTAACCATTGTCCACAATGGTCATTTTTACCCGACATAAGAGGCCAATCTTTCTCATCCTCAGCAGACGTTTGGATATTACTTACAAAACGGTTCATCCAGCATCGAGCAACTAATTGAAACATCATCACTTTATTTTCTTTGGTACTTCGCTGCTGTTTACTAAACTGTATCCATTCATGATTTGGTTGGTAATGGTTTAGCCAATCAGCCAGCTCATT
>JBLIKM010000006.1:0-19362 GCA_047636295.1 Methylophagaceae bacterium | reverse complement strand
GTACGTTGTGATGAAAGGACAGTTGATATTTGAGCTATTTTATTAATATCCACAATAGTGCCTTATATTCTTGGTTTATAGAATTTAATCATAACGTTAATTGCAATATTAGAAAAGGCAGAAAAAGTTGAACAGAATGATTATTATTTTTATTGATCCAGCTCCGCGAAATTAATTGTCATAGGAACCGGGAATAATGAACCCTAATAATCACGATGGAAAAAATCTGCACTTTAATCTGAATGATCTGAGTTTGGACCAGCAGATTGACCAACTAGAAAATGAGATACGGACACTTCAGGCTACGATACCAGTAGATAATGGTGATTCGCTTCCGACAGCGCACGCAACCTTACTTGATGATCTGTTTATACAGTTGCATACCGTTATTGCTGTGAAATGTGTGACGACGATCGATCCAGAAAATACGCTTATTGTCGATGCGATAAGGAACCAGCAAAAGCTCAAGGTGTTAGAAGTGGCAAAACTAGCCCTGCTTATGTCTGACCAAATAGAATTGTTACAAGAAGCTTTAGCTCAGTTGGATGGTGATGTTCAGTCCACTGTTATGATGAAACACGCGATTGCCGAGTTTTTTATTGCACGGCAAAATTTAGTTGATACGGCCATTAAAGATAGTTCAGAAGTGGACAACTTTTGTGATTGCAAAACGTGTCTGCAATCAACGTATCATCAATTTACTGCGGCATTTGATTATGTCTGCACCCAATGTGAGATCGCCTTTTTCAAATAGCCTACTTACGATTCAGATTCATCGGCTTCACGCAAGCGCGCTTGTTTTGCATCTTCTTCGGCTAAGATAGATTGTATTTCTAACATAACACCGTCGACATCAGCAGCTTCAGTACTTTCTGCATAACGGCCTGTTAATTCGACATCGGGTGTTAAATTGCCATCTTCATATAAGGCCCAAATTTCTTTAGCATATTGGGTGTTAATAAGTTCGGGCGCGAACTGACTATAGTAGCGAGCCATATTATTAACGTCACGTGTTAACATGGCTTGGGCATTATTATTTGCTGCGGCATCAACAGCTTGTGGTAGATCAATAATCACTGGGCCGTATTCGTCAACCAGTATATTAAATTCCGACAGATCACCATGAATGACCCCTGCACAAAGCATGCGCACTACATCACGCATGACTAAAACATGATCTTCTATGGCTTGTTCGGCAGACATCGAGACATCATTCAATCGTGGTGCGACTTCGCCTGATTCATCGGTGATGAGCTCCATAATTAATACACCGTTCAAGCAATCATAAGGTTGCGGCACTCGTACGCCGGCACCGGCTAATAGATACAGCGCGTCTACCTCAGCATTTTGCCAGGTTTCTTCTTGTTGTTTTCGACCAAATTTCGAGCCTTTTTCCATCGCGCGCGCACGGCGACTATTGCGCACCTTGCGGCCCTCTTGGTATTGCACTGCCTGTTTGAAATTACGCTTTGCCGCTTCTTTATAGACTTTGGCACAGCGGATATCAGTACCACAGCGTACAACATATACATCTGCTTCTTTGCCGCTCATTAAGCGACGAATAACTTCATCTACTAAGCCATCATCTACCAAGGGTTGGAGTTTATTTGGTACTTTCATAATATGCCTATAGTTTGAGGAAGCAATTATAGAACTTAGTCTAAAGAGCTAGAGATGATGTCGTAGCAAAAAATCCAAGCTTACTTGCCATGTTTTTGCAGCCATATTTGCGCTGATTGTTTGGCATCATTGATTTGCGATGGCTGCATCTTTTTCAATAACTCTTTTTTATTGTGCTCCAGATCCTTAGCGCCATTTTTCTCTGCCAGTAACCACCACTTATAGGCCATCACATAATCCTGCATCACCGCTAAACCTTGGTAATACATATTACCGAGATTGCTTTGTGCATCAGAATGTCCTTGTTCAGCAGCCACCGTCATCCATTTTAGGGCTTGAGTATGACTTTGTTCAACGCCATTACCAAGTTTATACATGATGGCCAGATTGAATTGTGCCACGTCATAAGCTTGTTCTGCCGCGCGCCGATACCATTTGACGGCTTGGATATAATCTTTATTAACTCCCTGGCCGTTGAGATAGAGAAAGCCTAAAGTATTTTGTGCGATGACATGACCTTGCTCAGCGGCTTTTTTACATTTTTTGACATAGTCTTGTTGCGATAATTGTTCTTTAACAGCCACGAGGTTTCCTTAATTTAAAATCTAATGAACATGCAAGGTTGTTATAGCTCATTTTCACCCGCTAACGCAGCCAGCTGATCTGCTTGATATTCATTAATTAGCGGATCTATTACTTGGTCGAGATCACCACCAATAATTTCAGCTAACTTATATAAGGTTAGGTTGATGCGATGGTCGGTCACGCGGCCTTGTGGGTAATTATAAGTACGGATCCGCTCACTACGGTCACCAGTACCGACTAATGATTTACGCGTTTCGGCTTGTTCTGCATCTTGTTTTTCATGTCTCGCTGCCATGATGCGAGATTTCAGGACTGACATCGCGGTAGCACGGTTTTTATGCTGCGAACGCTCTTCCTGACACTCAACGATAGTGCCGGTAGGAATATGGGTGATTCGAATAGCCGAATCGGTGGTATTTACATGTTGTCCACCTGCACCTTGAGCGCGAAAAGTATCGACTTTCAGATCTGCGGGGTTAATTTCAATTTCATCAATCTCATCCGCTTCTGCCATGACCGCTATCGTGCAGGCAGACGTATGAATACGTCCTTGTGATTCAGTCTCTGGCACGCGCTGTACTCGGTGCGCACCCGATTCAAATTTAAGTCGTGAATAAGCGCCATCACCGATGATACGTAAGATTATTTCTTTATAACCACCGTGATCACCCTCTTGTGCATTGATGATTTCTATAGTCCAACGCTGTGATTCAGCATAGCGGGTATACATGCGGTATAAATCACCAGAAAAGAGGGCGGCCTCATCACCCCCTGTGCCGGCACGCACTTCAAGGTAGATGTTTCGCTGATCGTTGGGATCTTTAGGTAATAATAATTTTTGTAAGGTAAGTTCGAGCGCTTGCTCATCAGCTTCTGCTTCCGCAATCTCTTGTTTAGCCATTTCACGCATTTCAGCATCATCTTCTTGCATCATGTTTTTAGCATCGACAATGGCTTGTAAAGCGATTTTATAGGCAGTGAAATTACTTACTACAGGCTCTAATTGCGCATATTCTTGCGATAGCGTACGAAATTTATTTTGATCGGCCATCGTTTGTGGGTCGGATAATAAGCCGCTAATTTCTTCTTGGCGTTCAATTAAGCTTTCTAGCTTATTTTTTATCGAGTTTTTCACGGTAAATCCTTAATATTGAATAGGCTACGCGCTGCTTCAATTAAATTGTTGTCGGTATCAAAGCCCGATTGGCGCAGCTGCCTACTTGGCTCATGTAATAACTTTTTGGTCAGGGTTCTGGCCAGATCGTTCAATATCGCTTCAGCGGGTAGACCTTGTTCTAGTTGTTTTTGGGCTTTTTCAAGTAAGTGTTCACTTTCAAGCTCTGCTTTTTCACGGATTGCTCTAATTACAGGTACCGCATCTTGTGTACGTAGCCAGGCAATAAAGTGTTCCACTTGATTGTCGATAATTTCTTCTGCTTGCACCGCCGCTTCACGTCGAGATTGCAGGTTTTCTTCAATAATGCCTTGCAAATCATCGACACAATATAGATAGATATCTTCTAAATTGCCTACCTCAGGCTCAATGTCGCGTGGTACCGCAATATCGACCATAAAGATCGGCCGACGTTTACGTTGTTTAAGTGCCCGTTCAACCGTGCCCTTACCTAATATCGGTAGTTGACTCGCTGTTGAGCTAATCACAATATCGGCCTCAGCTAAGTGGTTTGGCATCTCACTTAAACTAATGGCATACCCGTCGAGCTGTTTTGCTAAATCGTGGGCACGTTCTATCGTACGATTGGCGATAATAATGCGTCCGACGCCATTATCATGCAGATGACGCGCTACTAATTCAATCGTTTCGCCGGCACCAATTAATAATGCAGTGGAGTCAGCTAAATTACTGAAAATTTGTTTGGCAAGGCTGACGGCTGCAAACGCCACTGATACTGGACTGTCGCCGATGGCGGTGTCAGTGCGGACTTGCTTGGCGACGGCGAATGCATGTTGAAATAGTCGCCCTAACATTTTGCCCAATGTTTCAGCGTTAAGCGCGTCACTATAAGCTGTTTTAATCTGTCCCAAGATTTGCGATTCGCCCAGAACCATTGAATCAAGGCCGCAAGCAACACGTAATAAATGTCGCATTGCATCGTTTCCTTGATGGCAATAAAGATGTTCGTTTAATGAATCGTCTGCTTGCTGATGAAACTCATGCAGCCATATATTAATGAGTGATTGGCAATCATCATCAATATAACAATAAATTTCAGTGCGATTACAGGTCGACAAAATCACCGCTTCAACGACATAAGACTGATGTTTGAGCGAAGCCAAAGCAGCAGGAAGCACATCTGCATTAAACGCAATATTTTCACGAATGTTTACAGGTGCAGTGTTGTGGTTGATGCCGTAGGTAACAAATTGCATAGTTATGGGTGATAAGTCGTCGTTAAATGCTGGTAAACTCTACAACCGTTAATTAATATTTTGGGGGCAGGTTGTTTAAATCAATGTGCCATTCTACCAAAATCAATCGTTCAGGTTGTTTTATTATGGATTTATTACCATTGCATTGGCTTCGTTCAGTGTCCTCTTTCCAACGAAGCGTGGTTTTTGCTTCATCAATTTTGTTGGCGGCGTGCGCTGTTGTGCCTGATCATCCAATAGAAGCTTCACCCGGAGAAGTCACGCCTATAGAAAAAGAGTTGCCCAAAGATGTAGCCACCTTACCGTTAACTTCAGAATTGGTCTACGATATTTTAACGGCTGAAATCGCGGGTCAAAGAGGCGAAATAGGCATTGCGGCAGACTTGTATAACAATGCGGCAAATTTAGTTGACTCCCCCGCTGTGGCAGCGCGTTCCGCACAAATTGCCAATCTCACCCGTAATCAACCGCGAATTAATCGCGCATTAAAACGGTGGATTGAGGTAGATCCGGCTGAGGCAGATATTTATATCGTGCAACTGCCGTTGTTAATGTTGCAAGGTGATTATGATGAGGTTGTCAAAAATGTAAATACGGCATTAAAACTGGCTCCGGAACAGACTCAATCTTATCTGGCGCTGCTGTCTGACAATTTGATTAAACTAGCAAAACCAGAACAAGCTTTAAATGTCATTCAACAACTGAAGGCTTATCAAGACAATGATCCGGAAGCGATTTTTGCTTATGCGCGGATAGAAGCATTCTATAAACATTACGATAGCGCACTGCTTCATGTTGATAGAGTGCTCAAGGGACAGGCTGATCGTGAAGATGCGCTCATTTTAAAAACTGAAATATTGCAGCGGTTGGGCAAGGGTACATCGGCTCTTGCCCTGCTTAAAAAGTCCGCCACCGACAAAGATGCGAGTGAGAACCTTCGCTTTTCCTATGCAAAATTATTAGGTGAAAATAACAAAATAGCCGAGGCTCGCACTATATTTCTGCAGCTTAATACTGACTTTCCGGAGAATGAAGAGTTTATCTTCGCCTTAGGCTTAATTGCCATTCAAGAACAAGACGGCCAGAAGGCTAAACGCTATTTCAGTCAATTGATCGCCCTAGAAGATAGCGGCAAACAAGCGGCATATTTTATGGGCTTGGCAGAAACATTAAATGATAACAACGAAGCGGCAATGGTTTGGTTTGCATCTGTGCCAGTAGCTAGCCAACGTTATCAGGCCGCGCAGGCGAGCTATATCAATTTATTAGCGGATAGCGGTCAACTGGAAGAAGCTAGGCTGCACTTAAAATTATTGCGCACTGAGCAGCCAGATAAAGCCCTGCAATATTACTTATTCGAAGCTACATTGTTAAGAGAGCGTGCTCAAGATCAAGCTTCATTTGATTTATATACCGAGGCCTTGCAGCAATTTCCAGGACAAATAGAATTGCTTTATGGGCGAGCTATGGTGGCTGAGCCGCTGAATTATTTAAGTGTTTTAGAAGATGATTTACGTATTATTCTGAAAAAGGAACCGAATAATAGCCATGCTTTAAATGCACTGGGTTATACCTTGGCTGATCGAACAGATCGCCACATAGAAGCATTAGCATTGATAAATAAAGCGGTCGCGTTAAAGCCGAACGATGCCTTTTATTTGGATAGCTTAGCGTGGGTACATTATCGTTTAGGTCATATGGAACTAGCTGAACGTTTTATGAAGCAAGCAGTTGCAATTCAATCTGATCCAGAATTTCTCGCTCATTTAGGTGAGATTTTATGGCAGCAGGGTAAACACTCTGAAGCAAAAAAAGCATGGAATGATGGCTTGAAAAAGGATGGTAACAATAAGCTGATCTTGGATACGATGTCTCGATTTGGTTTGTGAGATTTTTAATGAGATCAGCGGCGATTATCGTACTTTTGTTGACGGCAACAGCCTGCGCGCCTATCTGGCAGCAACGACCCGTAACTAACGCTGATGCAGTCTGGCAACTGCGGCACCAAGCTTTAGTTCAACTTGAACAGTGGCAGCTTCAAGGCCGGACGGTGATTGTTCAAGACAAAGAAGGATGGAATGCTGGCCTGCGCTGGAAAGAAAGTCGTGACGCTTACCAAATCAAGATAGAGGGTCCTTTCTCTCAAGGGGGTATCACGCTTGAGGGTGATGCTACTCAAGCCGTGTTAACCATGGCTGATGGCCAGATAATATCAGCTGCAGATCCTGAAATATTGATTGAACAAGCCTTAGGTATTCACCTGCCTGTTAGCGCATTACGCGATTGGGTGCGCGGAATTCCCTATTCTTCGATCCATATTGATCGATTAGAGTTAGATGATAAAGGGCAAGTAATACACCTCGTCCAGCAAGACTGGGATATTCGCTTTTTAAAATATGTGCCCTTTGGTCATTATTCCATGCCTGCGAAGATCTTTATTAAGCATCAAGATCTGAGTCTTCGACTCGCTATTACCAGATGGAATGACATCGAATGACAGCATGGCCATCACCTGCAAAATTAAATCTTTTTTTGCATATTACCGGCCGCCGCAGCAATGGTTATCATGAGTTACAAACGGTATTTCAGTTTTTAGATTATTGCGACAGCTTGTTTTTTGCGACTACTGTTGAATCTAATATTCAACTATTGACTCAAATAGAGGGCGTTGAACATGACAATAATTTAATTGTTCGCGCAGCAAGAGCGCTACAACAGCATGCTGGCATTAATAAAGGGGCCTTAATTACGTTGGTTAAACGTCTGCCTATGGGCGGCGGTTTAGGCGGTGGTAGTTCCAATGCCGCCACTACATTAGTCGCGCTTAATCAGCTATGGGACTGTGGGTTATCAAGCGATGAATTAGCGCAAATAGGCCTAGAATTAGGCGCGGATGTGCCTGTTTTTATTCACGGTCACGCCGCTTGGGCTGAGGGAGTGGGTGAGAAATTAAGTCCGATTTCACCGCCTGAGCCTTGGTATGTCGTCATTGTCCCGCAATGTCATGTGTCAACTAGTGATATATTTTCTACATCAGAGTTGACTCGAGACTGTGAACCTATCACAATATCGCGCTTCCTTTCGGGGGAAGGCAGAAATGTTTGTGAAGATGTAGTGAAAGACCATTATCCCGCTGTGTTGGAATCATTATCTTGGTTAGCGCAGTACGGCCAAGCAAGAATGACCGGGACAGGGGCATGTGTTTTTGTTGATGTTAATAGTCTACAACATGCGCAAAAAATAATGGATGACTTGCCAGAATCATGGCAAGGACTTGTGGCAAGAGGATGTAATATTTCGCCACTAAACTTACATTTAACTGAAGACTTCAAAAAAAAGAAGTCATAATGCAGCTGCAAATGTTAGAATGATTTTTTTACAGTTGGGGTATCGCCAAGCGGTAAGGCACAAGGTTTTGATCCTTGCATTCCCAGGTTCGAATCCTGGTACCCCAGCCATTCTCTTTTGACAGAACATTCGGCATTATAAACTGTGACAAAAAATAGACTCCTCAAGTTACAAGAACGGACTGCTGATAACAGCATGATGGTTTTTAGCGGCAACGCCCATCCACGCCTTGCACGAAATATCGCTCAATTTCTTAATGTACCACTGGGTAAAGCCACGGTCGAAAAGTTTAGCGATGGTGAAATTATGGTCGAAATTCTTGATCATGTTCGTGGTAAAGATGTGTTTATTGTGCAACCAACATCCCGGCCCACCAATGATAATTTGATGGAATTGATGGTAATGACAGATGCTATCCGTCGTTCTTCCGCAAAACGCATTACGCTGGTTATTCCTTATTTTGGTTATTCTCGTCAAGATCGCAGGCCGCGCTCTGCTCGTGTAGCTATTAGCGCGAAAGTGGTAGCCAATATGCTGACCGGCGTTGGTGCCGATCGGGTATTAACAGTTGATTTGCATGCCGATCAAATCCAAGGGTTCTTCGACTGCCCGGTGGATAATGTGTATGCCTCACCGGTATTGCTGGGCGATATTTGGAAGCATAAATATAATGACTTAGTGGTTGTTTCACCTGATGTCGGTGGTGTAGTTCGTGCAAGAGCGCTAGCCAAACACTTAGGCGTTGAGCTAGCCATTATCGATAAACGTCGCCCGAAGGCGAATGTTGCCAAGGTAATGAATATTATTGGCGAGGTTGAAGGGCGAGCATGTATCTTGATTGATGATATGGTCGATACTGCTGGTACTTTATGTGCAGCAGCTGAAGCATTGAAAAAACAGGGTGCGACACATGTAGTCGCTTACTGTACTCATGCCGTATTATCGGGGCTTGCCATTGATAATCTTGAAGCATCGGTACTCGATGAGCTTATTGTTACCGATACTATCCCGCTACAAGATAATGCGCTTAAATGTAAGACCATTCGCCAGTTAAGTATTGCTGAAATGTTAGCTGAAGCGATGTATAGAATAAGTAACGAGGAGTCAGTTAGCTCCTTGTATATGGATTAACCACGCTAAAACGAATTGTTTAGCGGGTTGCAAAGAACAGATTATGTTCTTTATATGCTGACCCTGGTCGCGGGGAGGCAAAGCGCCGTCGAAAGACGGCATTTTTAATGGACAAACACTATTTGTTCATGATTTTGGAGAAAACAATGAAAAATTTATTTGAAGTTCAAGCTGAACTACGTACTGACTTAGGGAAGGGTGCGAGCCGCCGTCTACGTCATGCGGGCAACGTTCCAGCTATTGTATACGGATCTGAAAAAGCACCGATTTCGATCACCATAGAGCACAACATGTTTTTACGTCACCTTGATGAAGATGCATTCTATTCTCACATTTTGACACTAAATATTGATGGTAAAAAACAAAAAGTTGTTTTGAAAGATTTGCAACGTCATCCTGCAAGTGATGTGAAAATCATGCATGCTGATTTCTTGCGCGTTAGTGCAAACCACGCATTAACAATGAATGTACCATTACATTTTAACGGTGAAGACGTTGCACCTGGTGTTAAAGCCGGTGGTTTAATTTCTCACTTAATGTCAGAAGTTGAAATTACTTGTTTGCCAAAAGATTTACCTGAATCTATCGATATTGATGTATCGGGTCTAGAGATGGACGAATCAATTCACTTGACTGAACTTGTGTTACCTGCGGGCGTTACATTAACTGCTTTAGCTCATAAGCAAGATGAAGAATTAGAAGAAGGCGAACATTCTTCTTATGATCAAGCTGTTGTGAGTATTCATGAGCCTCGTGTCGCTGCAGATATCGACGAAGATGAAGACGAAGATGCTGCTGAAGCGGGTGAAGCTGCTGAAACTGAGTAAATTTTTTCAGTAGTATAATTGAGGGGCAGTGAATGGCTAACTGGTTAATCGCTGGATTGGGTAATCCTGGTCCTCAATATGAACACACTCGACATAATGTCGGGTTTTGGTGGCTGGATCAGCTGGCAGATGATTTATCAACAACGTTTTCCGTTGAAAATAAATTTCATGGCCAGTTGGCTCAGTGCCAATTTTCAGAACATAAATTATTTCTGCTCAAACCGCTGATATTTATGAATCGCAGTGGTCAATCAGTAGCAGCATTAGCCAATTTTTATAAAATCCCCTTAAGTAATACACTCATTATTCATGATGAACTTGACTTGGATACCGGTGTTGCTCGCTTAAAACGCGGTGGTGGCCATGGTGGTCATAATGGCTTACGTGACATTATCGCCCGAACCGGAAGTAAGGACTTTTTACGTTGTCGCTTAGGTATTAATCATCCCGGAGACAGTCGGCACGTGGCCGATTATGTGTTGAGTAAACCGTCACAGTCTGATCGTCAACTTATCCTTACCGCAGTAGGTGATTCCTTAAGGGTCCTGCCTGATATCGTATCCGGCAATTTAGACAAAGCCATGAACTGGCTACATTCACAATAGGAAATATCATGGGATTTAAATGCGGCATAGTAGGCCTGCCCAATGTTGGTAAATCAACCTTATTTAATGCGCTGACAGAAGCGGGAATCGATGCGCAAAACTATCCGTTTTGTACGATTGAACCTAATGTTGGTATTGTCCCTGTACCTGATCCGCGGATGGATGCCTTAGCGGTTTATGTTAAACCTGAGCGCATATTGCCTACGACCATGGAGTTTGTAGATATCGCCGGTTTAGTTGCTGGCGCGTCAAAAGGTGAAGGTCTTGGCAATAAGTTCCTCGCCAATATTCGTGAAACAGATGCCATCGCCCATGTTGTACGTTGTTTTAATGATGACAATGTGATTCATGTTGCCAATAAAGTCTCACCGCTTGATGATGTGGAAGTCATTAATACCGAATTGTGCCTCGCTGATTTAGAAAGTGTTGAAAAAGCGATTACCAAAACAACGCGTGATGCAAAAGGTGGCGATAAAACAGCTAAAGCACGCCTTGAATTATTAACTGAAATTCGTGAAGTGCTTAACCAAGGGACCTTGGTCAGAGCGATGAATTTAGATGCTGATCAAATGGCATTATTGAATGAGATTCATCTAATAACAATCAAGCCGACCATGTATATTGCCAATGTGGCAGAAGATGGCTTTGAAAATAATCCTTTGCTGGATGTTTTAACCGCATATGCAGAAAAAGAAGGCGCACCTATCGTCAGTATTTGTGCCGCCATCGAATCTGAAATTGCCGAACTTGATGATGAAGAAAAAAATGAATTTTTAGCTGAATTGGGTCAAGATGAACCTGGTTTAAATCGTGTGATACGCAGTGGTTATGCCTTATTAGGCTTGCAAACTTACTTCACTGCAGGTGTTAAAGAAGTACGTGCTTGGACGGTACGTGTTGGTGCCACTGCACCACAAGGTGCCGGCGTTATTCATACCGACTTTGAAAAGGGCTTTATTCGAGCTGAAGTTATTGGCTTTGAAGAATATGTTGGCAATAAAGGTGAGCAAGGTGCAAAAGATGCAGGTAAATGGCGCTTAGAAGGTAAAGAATACATTATCAAAGATGGTGATGTGATGCATTTCCGTTTTAATGTTTAATTAAGCTGATAGTTTACGACTAAAATCCACATCTGGACAGGGTGATTTGTCCCGTCCTTTTAGTGGGGCTAACTAAGAGATAAGCTCGTTTTAGCCTAGTATTCTAAAAAATTAAAACTGCCCTGTGCCCATTACACTAAAAACCATTGTGCCGATTATTGATAAGATGATAAAGGCAGGGATTGAAGCGATCGAGGCCTTCACCATAAAAATGACCATTGACCAAAATGGGACTTTTATATCGGTGATATGTACTTGAGTGAGATTATTATCGTCCATTGCATTATCCTTTAAAGTAGCTTGGATCTTAAATCTATTTGATACCTATATCCAAAATGATCGTTTTATTTAATCCGCTTTCAGGTCTTCGAAAGATTGCTTAGCGATCACTGTCGCTTGTTCAATGCTAGTTGCAAGCACGTTAAAATGGCCCATTTTACGACCCGGACGCGCTTCTTTTTTGCCATATAGATGTAGTTTGTTATTCGCTTGCGTTAGCAATGTATCCCAATGCGGCACACTACTACCCCAGACATCTCCCAGAATATTGATCATTACTACCGGCGATTTAAGTTCACAGTTGCCAGAAGGTAAGCCGCATAACATACGTACTTGTTGTTCAAATTGTGATGTTTCACAGGCATCAAGTGTGAAATGCCCGGAGTTATGTGGACGGGGTGCAATTTCATTGGCAATGACATCGCCTTGTTGCGAAATGAAAAACTCGACAGCCATAATGCCAACATACCCTAGACCTTCAGCGATTTTATCAGCCATTTGAATGGCGGTTTGTGCCAGTTGCACTGATACGCTGCTAGGTACCGTAGTCGCATGCAAAACACCATTAATATGTACGTTCTCGGCAACAGGGAAGTTTGTAATAGCGCCGGATTGACCTCGCGCCAACACAGTAGATACTTCACGCTCGAGGTTGATACGTTGTTCCAATACGCACTCAACATCACCCAACGCTTGGAATGCTAGGCGAACAGCTTCGATTGTTTCACAGACGACTTGGCCTTTGCCATCATAGCCAAAGTTGGCCACTTTTAAGATAGCGGGCAGTTGAAAGCTAGATGCAATGGCATCGATATCAGCTACTGAACGAATCGCGGAAAATGGAGCAACAGGTATACCCAATGAGGCAATAAATTGCTTTTCTACGATGCGATTTTGAGTCGTAGCAAGTGCTTGTGACGATGGGTGAACCACGGTTTTAGCTTCTAGAAAAGACAAGGTTGTAGCAGGAATATTTTCAAATTCGGTGGTGATTGCATCGCACAAATCAGCTAACTGTTGTAGCGCTATCTCATCGGTATATTTTGCGCAGATATGCTGGTCAGCGATGATGCCGGCAGGACTACTGGCATCTGGATCTAATACGACTACGTTATAGCCCATAGTTTGAGCTGCAGTGGTAAACATACGGCCTAATTGACCGCCGCCGAGCATGCCGAGAGTTGCGCCAGGTAAAATCATAGTGATGAGTCTTTAGTTAATTAGAATGTTATTGCGGAGGAAGCGTCATATTTAATACCGCTTGGTGTTGATCTTTGCGGAATTGCTCCAGTTTAGCAGCGAGCTCACTCTGTGTTGTCGCTAATTGTGCAATGGCAAATAATGCAGCATTTGCAGCACCTGCTTCACCGATAGCAAACGTAGCGACAGGAATACCTTTGGGCATTTGCACGATTGATAATAAGGAGTCTTGTCCTTTAAGGTAGAGTGAGGGTACTGGCACGCCTAACACCGGCAGTATGGTGTTAGCTGCTAACATGCCCGGCAAATGTGCCGCGCCGCCTGCGCCAGCAATTATGCATACTATGCCTCTGTCTTTAGCTGTAACAGCATATTCGGTGAGTAAATCAGGGGTACGATGCGCTGAAACAACTTTAGCTTCATAAGAAATTCCGAAGGCTTCAAGTTGCTCAACAGCTTTTTGCATTATAGGCCAGTCACTATTGCTGCCCATGACGACGCCAACTACTGGTTTATCCATTACTATTCCATTGCTATTGCTTAAAATAACGGTGCATTTTAGCTATTTTATTGAATTTAGGGAAATCTATAAGGTATTTAGCGTAATGTTAAGTCGCTTAGAGCTTTTCCCATTTAACAGTGACATCTTTCGCTTTCGTTTTGCATCGTAGTAAATATATTAAGGATGATAAATTAAAGTGGTGCTGAGAAGGTGAAGCTTTGTTGGCTAACAATAGCTTACATGGACTTGCCTAGCCTAAATCTATTAATATGTTTGGCCTACTTTTATTTAAGACTAATAGCCAATAGTAGCAAATTATGATGGACTTAGCTGGCGATAAATTGTGAACTAGGCTCGTTGCATTAGCTTGTGCGATATATCTGAAAAAACTCTCTCGATTAATAGCTTTACAAGGGTAATTTGAAATGAAATCACAACACGTTTTAGCCTTTAGCGCCAAACCCTATGATCAAACTTTTTTATCTAGTGCTGCAGTGGCGTGGGGTGATTTTGAGTTTGAGTGTTTTGATTTTCGATTAAATCCTATTAGTGCTGAGATGGCCAGAGGCTATGAGGTTGTTAGTCCCTTTGTGAACGACGATATATCTGAGGATACGTTAAAAGTATTGTCCAAAGGTGGCACCAAATTGATAGCACTACGGTGCGCAGGATATAACAATGTTGATTTAGCGGCGGCAGAAAGGTTGAATATAAAGGTCGTCAATGTTCCATCCTATTCACCCCATGCTTTAGCTGAGTATGCTATTGCCTTAATGCTGGCCTTGAGTCGGAAGATCCCTAAAGCGTGCGACCGAGTTAAAGATGGCAACTTTTCATTAAATGGTTTGCTAGGCTTTAATTTTTACCAAAAGACGGTTGGCATTATTGGCGGAGGAAAAATTGGTCAACTGGTAGGTGAGCGTATGAAAGCTTTTGGCTGTGAGATTCTAGTTTATGAACCCTATAATATCGAAGCATGTGAAGCCTTAGGTTTTAAGTGTGCTGATCTAGATACGCTGATCACTCAATCAGACATTATTACCTTGCACTGCCCATTAGTTCCAAGTACCCGTCATATCATTAATGCCAAAACAATCGCGAATATGAAGCAGGGTGTCATGTTAATCAACACTGGCCGTGGAGGCTTATTAGATACTAAAGCAGTTTTAGCTGCCATTAAGAGTCGTAAAGTTGCCTATTTGGCCATTGATGTTTATGAGGAAGAAAGCGCTTTATTTTTTGATGATCACTCATCAGATATTATTCAAGATGATATTTTTGAGCGTTTGATTACTTTTCCCAATGTCATTGTGACCGGACACCAAGGTTATTTTACCGAGGAAGCACTACAAGATATATGCTTAACAACCGTGACTAATATTATGCAATTCAAAAACAATCAAGTTCTGACCAATCAGCTTATAGTCTAGCCATGAAAAAAGATTACTTCATTAAAAAATTATCAAATATTCTATATTTAGTTACTTACTAAGTATGTTATGAGTAAGAAAGACTGTTGAAATAGTGAGGAAACTGCTTTGAATATCCATCACCGCCAACTTTTCCCACTGATATAAAAGGGTTTTTTAGCTATGCCAGCCGAATGGAGGAACATAATGACTACTTTCTCTCACGGTCTATATTTTCTTTGAATTTCAAAGTCGACTTAAATGTTGAATAGGCAAGTCAACGCTATACTTACGCTTGAATTAAGCGTTTAATCGGCTTAAGTTGAGATTGAAATATAATTGAAAATGTCGTTATCATTGAATGGTGGGAGATCAGTCGCTATAATAGCTGATCCAATTTGCCGTCTTTGTATTTCTAAAAGGCAGTGCTTCTCATCTGTATTAGGGTGACGAGGAGACAGGCGCTAACTGTAATTTGAAGGTACAGACGTGAGTCAGCCAACAGAATTAACACAAGGCCTTTATCGGCCAGAATTTGAAAAAGATAACTGCGGCTTCGGTCTGATCGCTCAGATGGATGGCAAGCCTAGTCACTGGCTAGTTGAAACTGCGATTGAAGCATTAGGTAATCTAACGCATCGTGGTGCAATTGGCGCCGATGGTAAGACGGGTGACGGCTGTGGTCTTTTGATGAAAAAGCCCGATGGTTTTTTCCGTACGATTGCGGCTGAGCTTGGTTTTGTACTAACTGATAATTACGCTGTGGGTATGGTGTTTTTATCGCAAGATGCTGCAAAAGCCGAAATTAATCAAGCAACGGTTACGCAACAATTAACAGGGCAAGGTCTTGACGTACTGGGCTGGCGCGATGTGCCCGTCAATGCTGAAGTTGCATGTGGTGAGACTGCCATGGCGTTATTGCCGATAATGCGTCAGGTATTTGTCAATGCCGGTGCTGCAATGGATGTGGCTGCCTTTGAGCGTCACTTATATATTGCTCGCCGCTTGGCTGAAAAAGCCGTGACCAATGATGATGCGTTTTATATTCCGACCTTGTCATCACAAGTTGTGTCATACAAAGGCTTGGTTATGCCGGCGTATCTATCCACGTTTTATAGAGATTTAGAAGATAAACGTTTGGAGACCGCTATCTGTGTGTTCCATCAGCGATTCTCTACCAATACGTGGCCACAATGGAAATTGGCACAGCCTTTCCGTTATTTGGCTCACAATGGTGAAATTAACACCGTGCAAGGTAACCGTAACTGGGCTTTGGCGCGTGGCGCAAAATTTGCGACGTCATTGATCGATAATATGGATGATATTCGTCCGCTTGTTGGCGCGACAGGATCAGATTCATCTAGCATGGATAATATGCTGGAAGCCTTAATGGCCGGTGGTGTCAACATATTCCGGGCGATGCGTTTGTTGGTACCTGCCGCATGGCAGAACGACAACACCATGGACAAAGATCTAAAAGCTTTTTATGACTACAACTCCATGCATATGGAACCTTGGGATGGCCCCGCGGGCGTCGTATTAACCAATGGTCGTTATGCTGCTTGTACTCTAGATCGTAATGGGCTGCGTCCAGCACGTTATATCATCACTAAAGATCGTCATATTACGATTGCTTCTGAAGTGGGTGTTTATAAATATAAACCTGAAGATGTTATCGCTAAAGGCCGCTTAAAACCGGGCCAAATGTTAGCAGTTGATACCTCAACGGGTGAGTTTTTACTACCCGAAGATATCAATAATATGCTGAAAAAAGCGCAGCCTTACCGCGAATGGATCGAAACACATCTGCAACGCTTAGAAGATAAAGCAGACGATGAAACCTTGCCTACACTTGAAGGTAATGACTTTACTGCCTACGAAAAGTTGTTCCAAGTAAGCTTTGAAGAGCGCGATCAAGTTATTCGTGTTTTAGGTGAGTCTGGACAAGAAGCGATGGGCTCAATGGGTGATGACACGCCATTTGCGGTTATGTCGCAGCGTGAACGTTCGTTATTTGATTATTTTCGCCAGCAGTTTGCTCAGGTAACTAATCCACCGATTGATCCGCTGCGTGAAAATATTGTGATGTCACTGGAAACCTGTTTTGGCCAAGAACGTAATCTGTTTGAAGAAGGTGCCGATCATGCCCAACGTGTCGTGGTTAATTCACCCGTATTGTCTGAAAGTCGCTTCCACCAGTTAATGGCATTAGGTGACGGTGATAGCGAATACAAAGCAGTAAGCATTTCATTGGCCTATTCACCATCAGTAGGCTTGGAAGCAGCGATTGATGCGGTTGTAGGACAAGCTGAACAAGCTGTACGTGACGGTGCGGTTATAGTGGTATTGAGCGACCGTGGCGTGACACAAGAACAATTGCCCATTCACGCTTTATTAGCGACAGGTGCAGTGCATCAGCGTTTAATCAAAGCAGGTTTACGCTGCAATGCCAATATTGTTGTTGAGACGGCAACGGCACGTGATTCACATCACTTTGCAGTATTGCTCGGTAACGGTGCCACTGCTATCTATCCTTACTTAGCTTATGCAACATTGAATGATTTGATTAACACCCGTGAGATTACAAAATTATCACGTCCTGAAGTATGTATACGTTACCGGAAAGGTATCAACAAAGGCTTATTCAAGATTATTTCAAAAATGGGTATTTCAACCATTGCCAGCTACCGTGGTGCTCAGTTGTATGAAATTATTGGTTTAAATGAAGCCGTAGTAGATAAATGTTTTACTGCAACTACTAGCCGTATTAGCGGTACAGGATTTGAAGAACTTCAGGCTGACCAACAAGCCGTTGCTGATCGTGCTTGGAATAATCGCAAAAAACGCGAACAAGGCGGTTTATTGAAGTTTGTTCACGGGGGTGAATATCACGCGTATAACCCCGATATTATCGCTACGCTGCAAAAAGCAGTACAGGGTGGTAATTATGATGATTATAAAACCTATTCGGCTTTAGTTAATGATCGTCCTGCGATGGTATTGCGTGATTTATTGGCGCTAAAAGTCGCGGATGTGCCGTTAACGTTAGATCAGATTGAACCGGTAGCTAAAATCTTGTCACGTTTTGATAGTGCGGGTATGTCGTTAGGTGCCCTATCGCCAGAAGCCCATGAAGCAATGGCCACGGCGATGAATCGCTTAGGTGGTCGCTCTAATTCTGGTGAGGGTGGTGAAGATCCTGCTCGTTATGGTACGGAACGTGTTTCTAAAATCAAGCAAGTGGCTTCGGGTCGTTTTGGTGTAACGCCAAACTATTTGGTGAATGCTGAGGTTTTACAGATTAAAGTAGCGCAAGGTGCTAAACCGGGTGAAGGTGGTCAATTACCTGGTGGAAAGGTTAATCAAATGATTGCAACGTTGCGCCACTCGATTCCTGGCGTTACCTTGATTTCACCGCCGCCGCATCACGATATTTATTCAATCGAAGATTTAGCGCAGCTAATTTTTGATTTGAAACAAGTAAATCCTACTGCGTTAATTTCAGTGAAACTAGTTTCTGAAGCGGGCGTCGGTACGATTGCGGCTGGTGTTGCAAAAGCCTATGCGGATTTAATTACGATTTCAGGCTATGACGGCGGTACGGCGGCAAGCCCATTATCTTCCGTTAAATATGCGGGTGCTCCATGGGAACTTGGCCTGACGGAAACACACCAAACGTTACGTGCTAATGATTTACGGGATAAAGTACGTCTGCAAACAGATGGCGGTTTAAAAACTGGACTTGATGTTATTAAGGCCGCGATTTTAGGTGCTGAAAGTTTTGGTTTTGGTACTGGCCCGATGGTGGCTTTAGGCTGTAAGTTTTTACGAATTTGTCACTTAAATAATTGTGCAACGGGTGTTGCAACTCAAAATGATGCACTACGTAGCAAGCACTTTATTGGTTTGCCACAAATGGTAATGAATTACTTCCAGTTTGTTGCCCGTGAAACGCAAGAATGGTTAGCTATTCTAGGTGTTAGCAGTATGGCGGAGTTGATTGGTCGTACTGATCTGCTGGAAATTTTGCCGGGTATCACCGATAAACAACGCAAACTCGATCTTACGCCATTATTATCCAACGCAGGCGTTGCTACTGATAAGCCACAATATTGTGTAGAACCAAAAAATACACCTTATGACAAAGGCGAATTAGCGGAGCAAATGATTGTTGATATGCAAGATGCCATCACCAATAAAAAGGGCGGCTTCTTTGAGTATAATATTCGTAATATTAATCGTTCTATTGGTGCGCGTATTTCGGGTGAAATTGCCCGTCATCACGGCAACTATGGCATGAGTGATACGCCTATTAGGATGCAACTTACGGGCTCTGCAGGCCAAAGTTTCGGCGTGTGGAATGCC
>JBLIKM010000005.1:0-19901 GCA_047636295.1 Methylophagaceae bacterium | reverse complement strand
ATCATCGCAAAAACTAGTTTGTATGAAAAAGTGAGCAATTTCTGTTTGAAGGTAGGTGTTGTTTTTTTTGCTTTACGAGATCGCGTTGGCTTTTTTTTTGTTGCCATAATTTCGAGTGTGACGGTCCTTTAATATTAGATGTTTTTAACGGATCTGGATTAATTTACTACTGTGATCAACAAATCATCGAGCAGATTAGATACGTATTATGACTAAAAGCTTAATTTTAACAGGCTTTTAGCGTCTTAACTTGAAGATAGTTCAATAGTTACTGAGATTACATGCTTAAAATACAAAAAATAAAAACTGAACTTGCTTATTATCGGGCTTTAACAACCGATCACCGTACACCTATAATCGCTAAATGGTTGATCGTTGCAGCGATTGCTTATTTGTTAATGCCATTTGATTTGATACCTGATTTTATTCCGATTCTAGGCCAGCTGGATGACCTAATTATTGTGCCAGGTTTAGTTTGGCTTGGTCTACGGTGTATTCCTCAGATCTTGAAACAAGAAATTCGACTTGCTGTTGAAAAAGAGCACAATGCTTATTTCTCAGAGTAGGCTATAAGTCTATAAACAGACTAGTAATTTAGCATTATTCTAGTTTGTCTGGTAAAATATTCAATCCTAAAAATTATCATTTATAGTCTTTTTTTAGCAAATGTTGCTCAGGAAAGACCAACTTACACGAGAGCCTATGGTCAGTTTAGAAACGCCAATTTGTGATTTTGACTTGCCTGCTATTGATTTCTCATTGCTTGGCACGGATGGAGAAATATGGACACTCGACAAGTGTCGTGGTCAAAATGGCCTGCTGCTTATGTTCATTTGTAACCATTGTCCATACGTTAAGGCGATTTTAGATCGCTTGGTTCGAGATACCAACGAATTAAAACAATTAGGTGTCAATACTGTAGCGATTATGTCGAATGATCCTGCTGATTACCAAGAAGACTCTTTTGAAAATATGCAGCATGTTGCAAAAGAAAATAAATTTTCCTTCCCTTATTTGTATGACGAAACACAACAAATTGCCCAAACCTACGGAGCAGTGTGTACCCCCGATTTCTTTGGTTATAACAAAGATCTTCAATTGCAGTACCGCGGTCGTTTAGACGCAAGTCGAAAAGAAGCTGCAGCACCGGACGCACGACGAGATTTATTTGAAGCAATGAAACACATTGCTGAGACAGGTCGTGGTCCACAACAACAAATACCTAGTATAGGGTGCTCGATTAAATGGCGAGCAGCTTAATTTTTTTAAATAGGAGTATATAGACAATGGCTACACGTAGACATTTAGCAAACGCCATCCGTGCTTTGAGTATGGATGCAGTACAAAAGGCTCAATCTGGACATCCAGGCGCACCTATGGGCATGGCGGATATCGCTGAAGCATTGTGGAATGACCACTTAAAACACAATCCGACTAATCCAGAATGGTCTGATCGCGATCGTTTTGTTTTGTCGAATGGTCACGGTTCAATGTTGCTTTATTCATTGTTGCATTTGTCAGGTTATGACTTGCCAATGTCATCACTTTCTTCTTTCCGTCAGCTGCACTCGCAATGTGCGGGTCACCCTGAATACGGTTATGCGCCAGGTATTGAAACAACAACCGGTCCTCTAGGTCAAGGTATCACTAACGGTGTTGGTTTTGCGATGGCTGAAAAATTAATGGCGGATCAATTTAACAAACCTGGCCATGAAATCGTTGACCACAATACCTATGTTTTCTTGGGAGATGGTTGTTTGATGGAAGGTGTTTCTCATGAAGCTAGCGCTTTAGCGGGTACATGGGGTCTAGGTAAATTAGTAGCATTCTGGGATGACAACAACATTTCTATCGATGGTCACATTGATGGCTGGTATACAGATGATACCGTTAAGCGTTTTGAAGCTTACGGTTGGCATGTACAATCAGTAGATGGTCACGATGCAGCTGCCGTCTCTGCTGCTGTTACTGCTGCTAAAGCAGTAACAGATAAACCCTCTATGATTTGCTGTAAAACAATCATCGGTTTTGGTTCACCAAACAAAGCGGGTAGTCACGGCTGCCACGGTGCTGCTTTGGGTGAAGAAGAAGTTGCATTAACACGCAAAGAATTAGATTGGAACTCCGCGCCATTCGAAATTCCTGCTGATGTTTATGAAGGTTGGGATGCTAAAACTGCAGGTGCTGCAAAAGAAGCAGCTTGGAATGCTAAATTTGATGCGTATGCTACTGAATACCCAGAATTGGCTGCTGAATTCACTCGTCGCATGGCGAAAGATTTACCAGCAAACTGGACTGAAGCTACAGATAAAATCATCGCTGAAACTAACGAAGCTGCAGAGAAACTAGCTTCGCGTCAAGCATCACAAAAAACAATTGCTGCTTTGGCACCGTTATTACCTGAATTTTTAGGTGGTTCTGCTGACTTAACAGGGTCTAACTTAACCAGCTGTGCAAGCTTCAAACACGTATCTGGAAAAGAGCCTGGTAACTACATTTCTTACGGTGTACGTGAATTTGGTATGTATGCAATCATGAATGGTATGGCGCTACATGGTGGTTTGATCCCATTCGGTGGTACATTCCACATGTTCTCTGACTATGCAAAAAGCGCGTTGCGTATGGCTGCATTGATGAAAATCCGTACCATTGCCGTGTTAACCCATGACTCTATCGGTCAAGGTGAAGATGGTCCGACACATCAACCAATCGAAAACACAGCAGCAATGCGTTACATTCCTAATATGGATGTTTGGCGTCCTGCTGATTCAGTAGAAGTTGCTGTTGCGTGGACTGCCGCTGTTGAACGTGCAGATGGTCCTTCAAGCTTAGTATTAAGCCGCCAAGGTATTCCTGGCCGTAAACATGATGTTGCTGATTTTGCAGCAATGCGTAAAGGTGCCTATATCTTATCTGAAGCAGCGAGTTCAGCAGATGTAATCTTAATCGCAACGGGTTCAGAAGTTGATTTAGCGGCACAAGCACAAGCAGCGTTGGCTGCTGACGGCATTAATGCACGCGTTGTATCTATGCCTTCAACAAATGTGTTTGATCGTCAAGACCAAGCATATAAAGACAGTGTCTTAACGCCTGGTGTTAAACGCGTTGCAATTGAAGCAGGTGTAACTGACTTCTGGCGTAAATATGTGGGTCTAGAAGGTGGCGTTGTTGGTATCGATACCTTTGGTGAGTCAGCACCAGGTGGTGTATTGATGGAATACTTCGGTTTCACAGTTGAAAACGTAGTTAAAACGGTAAAAGAAACACTATAAAATTGCTTTGAACAAACTTTTATAGCTTATAAAGATAATGGCGGGTGGGCGAAAGCGTACCCGCCATTATTGTATATAAACATTAGACAACCCTATTGAAAATGAATGCACAAAGCCTGTGTTGGAAAGTACATAATTAAGACTCTAGATTTGTAAGCAAGAGTAATGATAACTAGGTATGACATAAGCAAAAATGATGATGGGTATCAATATATTTGAGTGTGGTTTGATTTATAAATGATTTACACTTGGCGGATGTGATAATCGCTGATAAAAAGTAGGGACGTTTGTTGTTGTGTGAGCTAAATTTCACCAATTGATGTCCGTGTTACTTCAAATCAATTCCGTACATTTCGAGATGCAGCATCTCCAATCATGCAGTCTTAGATGATAAATATTGCGGTTATAGCAATTCAAATCGTTTTACTGTTTTAGCTTTTAATCTTATTGAAGACGAAAGGAAAAGAGAATGACAATTAAAGTTGGTATTAATGGGTTTGGTCGTATTGGCCGTATGGCATTTCGTGCTGCAGCTAAAGACTTCCAGGACATTGAAATTGTAGCAATTAATGATTTGTTAGATCCTGAGTATCTAGCGTATATGCTAAAACATGACTCAGTGCATGGTCTTTTCGCTGGTGAAGTGTCGGTGGTAGATGGGCATTTAGTGGTAGATGGTAAAACTATTCGCATCACCGCTGAACGTAATCCGGCTGACTTGAAATGGGATGAGGTGGGTGCCGATCTTATCTTAGAATGTACCGGTTTCTTTTTGACTAAAGAATCTTGCCAAGCACATATTGATGCTGGGTCTAAGAAAGTCGTGCAATCAGCGCCATCAAAAGATGACTCGCCAATGTTTGTATTTGGTGTGAATGATGATAAATATAAAGGTGAATCCATTGTTTCTGCTGCTTCTTGCACCACTAACTGTTTGGCTCCAGTTGCTAAAGTTTTGAATGACAATTTTGGCATTAAACGAGGCTTGATGACAACAGTTCATGCTGCAACAGCAACGCAAAAAACAGTAGATGGTCCATCTATGAAAGACTGGCGTGGTGGACGTGTATTTTAGAAAATATTATTCCATCATCAACGGGAGCAGCAAAAGCAGTTGGTGTTGTGTTGCCTGAATTGAATGGCAAGTTAACGGGCATGGCTTTCCTTGTACCAACTTCAGATGTCTCGGTCGTTGATTTGACGGTAGAGCTAGAAAAAGAAGCTTCTTACGCAGATATTTGTGCCGTAATGAAAGCAGCCTCAGAGCAGGGACCATTAAAAGGTGTCTTAGGCTATACAGAGGAAAAAGTGGTATCGACTGACTTCCGCGGAAATACCGCACCGTCTACATTTGATGCGGGTGCAGGTATTGCACTCGATAGTACTTTTGTTAAGGTAGTGGCCTGGTATGATAATGAATATGGCTACACCTGCAATATGATGCGTTTAGTAGCGTTAGTAGGTAAATAGTTTAAAGTATTGTGACTCTTCTAACTAGAGTAACAAGCTGAATAAATTAAAAAGTTCCGACGGCGAAAGCATAGGAGCTTTTTTTGTTTTATGAGGCTATAGTTAAGCTTGAGCAGAATATAATAATAAAATTTCAGAGAGAGGAAATAACAATATGTCCGTGATCAAAATGTCTGACCTAGATTTAGCGGGTAAAAGAATATTAATCCGTCAAGATTTGAATGTGCCGTTAAAGGCGGGCGTTGTTGCTGATGGCACACGGATTCATGCTTCATTACCTACGATTAAAATAGCGATAGCCGCCGGTGCCAAGGTGATGATTATGTCGCACCTTGGTCGACCAACAGAGGGGGAGTATGAATACAAATATTCAATGGCCCCCGTAGCTAATTACTTGTCAGCATTATTGGAGCAACCCGTACGCTTGGAACAGAATTGGCTGGAACCGGATTTTATTCCAGTAGCAAATGGCGAAGTTGTCCTTTGTGAAAATGTACGCTTCAATATCGGCGAAAATGCGGATGATGATGCTTTGTCACAACGTATGGCTCAAATGTGTGACATCTATGTAAATGATGCCTTTGGGACAGCACATCGTGCGCAAGCTTCGACCCATGGCATCGCAAAATACGCGCCTATCGCTTGTGCTGGGCCTTTGTTATCTGGCGAATTAGAAGCATTAGGGAAAGCCTTAGATAATCCTGCTAGACCGATGGTGGCGATTGTTGGTGGTTCAAAAGTATCAACTAAATTAACGGTACTTGAATCATTATCAAAAATTGTTGATCAATTGATTGTTGGTGGTGGTATTGCAAATACGTTCATTGCCGCAGCAGGCAATAATGTGGGTAAATCCTTATATGAACCTGACTTAATTGATACCTGTAAAAAACTCACCGCAGATGCAATAGCACGAGGAAGCTCGATTCCCGTGCCGGTAGATGTAGTGTGCGGGAAGGCATTTTCAGAATCAGCACATGCTACAACTAAATTGGCTACCAACGTTGAAGGTGACGATATGATTTTTGATATTGGACCAAAATCTACTCACGAATTAACAGAAATACTCAAAAATGCCGGCACTATCGTGTGGAATGGACCTGTAGGCGTATTTGAATTTAATCAATTTGGTGAAGGAACAAAAGAAATTGCCATGGCGATAGCCGAATCAAACGCATTTTCTATTGCGGGTGGCGGCGATACCTTGGCTGCTGTCGCAAAATATAATATCAGTGATGATGTTTCTTATATTTCAACTGGAGGCGGTGCTTTTCTTGAGTTTTTAGAAGGTAAGGTGCTACCGGCAGTAGCGATCTTGGAGCAACGCGCTGAATCATAATGGACACACTACCTTTGACAGTTAAAAGAAGAACAAAAATTGTTGCAACCTTAGGGCCCGCAAGTAATAAGCCCGAAGTACTTGATGCTTTAATAGAGGCTGGGGTAGATGTTGTTCGGCTGAATTTTTCTCATGGTGATGCGAGCGAACACCTAGCACTTGCTGAATCAGTACGTAATCGTGCACGCGCTTATGGCCGTCAAGTAGGTGTATTAGCAGATATGCAAGGCCCTAAGATTCGTATTGCGCGATTCAAAGCGGGGAAAATATATTTAGAAGAAGAAGCTAAATTCATTTTGGATGCCGAGCTAAATTCTGATGCTGGTGATAACGAACAAGTCGGCATTGATTACAAGCAGTTACCGCAGGATGTTAAACGTGGTGATACTTTGCTGCTTGATGACGGACGGATTGTATTTTGGGTCGAGCAGGTAGAGGGGCAACGCGTAATTTGCCGCGTTATGATCGGTGGCGAACTGTCTAATAATAAAGGCATCAATCGTCAAGGTGGAGGATTATCAGCTGAGGCACTAACAGATAAAGATAAAGCCGATATTATTACTGCGGCTAAAATGCGAGCAGATTATGTAGCCATCTCATTTCCGCGATCAGCGGCTGATATTCATTATGCTCGTAAACTGCTGCGTGATGCTGGTGGCCATGGCGGTATTATTGCCAAAATAGAGCGCGCTGAAGCATTAGATGTACTTGATGAGATTATTGAAGCGTCCGATGCAGTGATGGTTGCGCGTGGTGATTTAGGGGTTGAAATTGGTGATGCGGCGTTACCACCGATTCAGAAAAAAATCATCCAGCGAGCAAGGCACTTCAATCGCGTAGTTATTACCGCCACCCAAATGATGGAATCGATGATCACTAACGCGATTCCGACTCGAGCAGAAGTATTTGATATTGCTAATGCGGTATTAGATGGTACGGATGCAGTGATGTTATCGGGCGAGACTGCAGTGGGTCGATACCCGGTTAAGGTTGTTGAAGCGGTTGATCGTATTTGCCTTAAAGCTGAACAACAACGAGAAATTCGCGTTTCACAACATCGTATGGACTCACACTTTGAGCGGATGGATGAAGCTATTGCGATGGCGGCTATGTATATGGCAAACCATCTCGATGTTAAGGCCATTGCTGCATTAACCGAAACAGGGTCAACGCCATTATGGATGTCTCGAATTAGCTCGGGCATACCTATTTTTGCATTAACACCGCATGTTGAAACGCGTCGAAAAGTAACGTTGTACCGAGGTGTTTACCCTGTTAGCTTTAAGGTGGCTCATACCGACCATGCAACGTTAAATTTAGAAGCAATTCAAGAACTGCAACGTCGTGGCGTAGTTAGCGATGGCGATATAGTGATCATCACCAAGGGTGACCTTGAAGTACAAGGCAGTACCAATGCGCTTAAATTAGTTCGCGTTGGGGATATGGTTGTGCCACAAGGTAAAGCGCAAAGCTGCGAATAGAATAAGCTGTTGGTAAAGTCAATATTGATACTGATTTGCGTATGGCATCAACAGGGTCAATTCGACACTCTTTAGCTCAAGAAAAATGTAAGTGTATTTAAGCTGCGTAAATTTTATAAAGTAGTCTTGGAGGCTATGCTGATGATATGTCAGGCATGTTATGAAGCGTTTGGTAGTGTGGGACATACAAGTAAAATTAACGTCATCGCTTTGAGTCAAATGGTTGAACGTTACATTGCTGGTGAGCTGATTTCTCTCTAGTTAAAGACTACGCTTAGCATTTGTTTTTACATGTGTGTAGTAGAGAGGTAATGCTACAAACACCAAGCCGCCGACTAAATTTCCTAGTACAGTTGGAATTTCATTCCAGATAAGATAGTCACTGACAGTAAATCCACCACCCATGATCATTGAGAATGGGAATAAAAACATGTTTACAATTGAATGTTCAAAGCCCATAAAGAAGAACAACATGATTGGCATCCACATCGCCATAATCTTTCCACTCGCTGAAGTGGAGATCATCGCACCAACAACCCCCATTGATACCATCCAATTACATAACATGCCACGGATAAAAATAGTAAACCAACCCGATATGCCATACTCTTTATAACCTAAAGTTCTAGCTTCACCAATACTGCCCACTTTTGCTGCAATGGCACCGCCATCAGTGTGGTATCCGTAGGTTAAAATGAATGACATCATAAACGCAACAGACAAGGCGCCTGCTAAGTTTCCTAGAAATACTAAACCCCAGTTTCGTAAGACTTGATTAACGGTTACACCGGGTCTTTTATCGAGAAGTGCTAAAGGTACAAGCGTAAATACACCCGTTAATAGGTCAAATTTCATTAGGTATAACATAATGAAGCCAACAGGGAAAAGTAAGGCGCCGACTAATGGAGACCCGGTTTTAATCGCAACAGTGATGGCAAAAACAGCGGCAAGCGCTAAGGTTGCTCCTGCCATAAAGGCACGGATTAATGTGTCCTTGGTCGACATATATACTTTGGATTCACCAGCATCAACCATTTTTGTTACAAATTCGGTTGGTTCTAAATAAGACATAATATTTTTCTCTAAAGTGACGTTAATTTTAAGGCAGCGCTCAGCCTCTCCCGTATTTCGGGAAGGTCGCTACTTTGATAAGGAGGAAAACGATCTAGAGCCGATTCTAGATGGCTTTAATTTTTAGAGGAGGGAAGGTACACAATTGATTCATTTCAAGATATTCACTACACACTCATTACAGTTAGGGCAGTTAGGGCAGTAATTATGCCAAGGTTAAATTTATTTTTAAAGCTATAATATTAAATACTTATTTTATGGATGGGCTTATAAGCACGGTGAGTTTGCCGTCTTTTAAGTACCTGTATAGTGCGAAATGGTTGGCCTATTGGTGCAAGGAAAATAAACCCACTCCTAAGCTATAAAATTAATATATAAAGTATAAAACCAAAATTTGAGGTGCTTATGTTGCACATAATAATGGTATCGGATCTTGCTGATAATAATCTTTTAGTCCTTGTTGATACAATCAGTTGCAAGCAAAAGAGTGTAATGAGGTAAACTATACGCTTTGATTATATTGAGAAAAGTTCTTGTTACAGTTATTAGCTATCGCTGGTGGCGGCGCTTTAGGTGCTGTCTTGCGTTTTTTAATGTCATCCTATGTCTATCGTATATTAGGAAGAGACTTCCCTTATGGCACCTTAGCCGTTAATTTTCTGGGTTCTTTAGTAATGGGTTTTATGTTCATTGCTATCGTCGAACGCGGATTGGGTACGGCTGAGTGGCGAAGCATTATTATGGTGGGTTTTCTTGGCGCATTTACTACCTTTTCGACCTTTTCTATAGAAACTTTGATGTTATTGGAGTCCGGCGAATTAAGCCGTGCTGCACTGAATATTTTATTGAGTGTGATTTTATGCATAGGCGCAACATGGCTCGGACTGACAATAGGAAGGCAGCTTTAATATGAAAAATATAACAATGGTGCGGATCTATCTTTCTGAAAGCCGCGATCATTACGAACGTTTAGTCAATTGGTTATATGCTGATGGCCGAGTGCAAGGTGTCTCTGTATTTAGGGCGATCGAGGGATTTGGTAAAGACAGAAAAATGAAAACATCATCACTAATAAATTTATCTTTAGAGCTGCCTGTAGTTATAGAATTTTTTGACACGCCGGAAATTATCATCGGTGTTTTGGAGCAAGTACAAGAAATGGTGAAAGTCGACCATATTGTTACTTGGTCTGCACAATCTGGAATTTAACATGTTAGACCCAAAATTATTAAGAAATGAACCTGAAAAAGCCGCTGAATTATTAGCGCGTCGTGGTTATATGCTTGATGTCGCAAGGCTAGAAGCATTAGAGCAAGAGCGTAAACAAGCACAATTAGATACGCAGAATTTGCAAACAGAACGTAATCGCCGCTCTAAAATGATTGGTAAGGCAAAAGCGTCGGGCGAAGATATCGCACCATTATTAGCTGAAATAGAGCATTTAGGTGATAAGCATAAAGCAGCAGAAGCCCGTTTAGCGGATGTCTTACAAACGTTGACTGATGTAGCAATGGAATTACCTAATATTCCACAAGATGATGTGCCTGCAGGTAAAAATGAAGATGATAATGTAGAAATTTCACGCTGGGGTCAGCCAAAACCATTTGATTTTGAACCCAAAGACCACGTGGCGTTAGGTGAGAATCTTGATGGAATGGATTTCGAAACCGCCGCTAAAATAAGCCAGGCAAGGTTCGTTACCCTTAAGGGGCCATTAGCAAAACTACAACGCGCCTTAACCCAATTTATGCTTGATCAGCATAGTGAAGAACACGGCTATACTGAAACGTATGTGCCGTATTTAGTGAATGCTGATTCATTACGCGGTACCGGACAGTTACCGAAATTTGCCGATGATCTATTTGCCGTTGATGGCGGTAACTTATATTTAATTCCGACAGCTGAAGTGCCGGTTACCAACATTGTTCGCGACACTATTTCAACCGATGTGCAACTACCGTTGAAATTTGTTGCTCATACACCTTGCTTTCGAAGTGAAGCAGGATCGCATGGTCGCGACGTGCGCGGTTTGATTCGTCAGCATCAATTTGAAAAAGTTGAATTAGTACAGATTGTTCGGCCACAAGATTCTGCTGAAACACATGAAGAATTAACCGGACATGCTGAGGCCATCTTAAAAAAATTAGACCTGCCTTATCGGAAAGTATTGTTATGCGTAGGTGACCTAGGATTTTCTTCAAGTAAAACCTACGATTTAGAAGTTTGGTTACCTAGTCAGCAAACATACCGTGAAATTTCATCATGTAGCAATTTTGGTGATTTCCAAGCACGGCGTTTGCAAGCACGCTGGCGTAACCCAGAAACTGGCAAGCCAGAGTTAGTGCATACGCTCAATGGGTCAGGATTAGCGGTAGGTAGGACTTTGCTTGCAGTGATGGAAAATCATCAAGATGAACAAGGTCGAATTCATATTCCTGCAGCCTTGCAGCCTTATATGAATGGTAAGGAATTCATCAGTGGATAATTTTTCTATAGTTCAAAAAATAATTATTTGGGCGATTCCCGTAATATTTGCCATTACTGCTCACGAAGTTGCACATGGCTGGGTAGCACTTAAGTTGGGTGACCGCACTGCCCAGATGTTGGGGCGATTAACACTCAACCCTATTAAACATATCGATCCTATCGGCACGCTGTTGATTCCGGCAGTGTTATTAATGATGGGTGGATTTGTCTTTGGTTGGGCTAAACCCGTACCCGTTACCTATCAGAACTTGCGAAATCCTAAAACGGATATGGCTTGGGTGGCATTAGCTGGGCCGATGGCAAATCTAGTAATGGCAATTATTTGGGCATTTGCCGCCAAGATTGGCTTCGGACTTATTCAATCTGGTGTCGCATTAGGCGAGCCAATGCTGCTTATGGGCGTAGCGGGTGTATTGATTAATGCGATGCTGATGATGTTGAATTTATTGCCTTTACCGCCATTAGATGGTGGACGAGTTCTAGTTAGTTTATTACCGGGTCCTTTATCATGGCAGGTCAGTCGGATAGAACCTTATGGTTTCTTTATTTTAGTGGGCCTACTCTACTTGGGCATCATCAGTATGTTGTTATTACCTATGATGAGCGGCTTTATTAGTCTATTGGCGATGTTATTTAACTTGCCACCACAAATATTTTCAATTTTATAGTTTACGTCCTAGCTCAAGATGGAGCAGGAATCAGGAGAAAACATTGGATACGGTAGCAATACAATCCCGTCGCATCGTTTCAGGTATGCGTCCAACAGGACAGCTTCATCTAGGGCACTATCACGGCGTGTTAAAAAATTGGATTAAGCTTCAGCATGAATTTGATTGTTTCTTCTTTGTGGCTGATTGGCATGCCCTCACTACGCATTATGAAGACACACAAGGCATTGAAGAAAGCGTTTGGGAAATGGTCATCGACTGGATCGCTGCAGGTGTTGAACCTTCTGCCGTGTCGTTATTTTTACAATCGCAAGTGCCTGAACATGCAGAACTGCACCTATTATTATCTATGATAACGCCTGTTTCTTGGCTTGAGCGTGTGCCTACCTATAAAGATCAGCAAGAAAAACTCAAAGAGAAAGATCTGGCAACCTACGGGTTCTTGGGTTACCCCTTATTACAAAGTGCTGACATTTTAATTTACCGTGCTGGTCAAGTACCGGTCGGTGAAGACCAAGTTTCTCACGTGGAGTTAACACGTGAAGTAGCCCGTCGCTTCAACCATATTTATGGTCGTGAAAAAGACTTTGAACAAAAAGCTGAAGCGGCCATTATGAAAATGGGTAAGAAAAATGCCAAGCTGTATAATAATTTGCGTAAAGCATATCAAGAGCAAGGTGATGCAGAAGCACTAGAAACGGCTCGCGCTTTATTAAAAAGTCAGCAAAATTTGGCCTTAGGTGATACTGAGCGATTGTTTGGCTTTCTTGAAGGGGGCGGTAAAGTTATCTTACCCGAACCTAAAGCATTATTAACACCCGCATCAAAAATGCCAGGACTTGATGGCCAGAAGATGTCTAAATCGTATGGCAACACAATTGCTCTACGTGAGCCAGATAATACCTTGTCTGAAAAAATTAAAAAAATGCCAACAGATCCCAATCGTGTTCGTCGAACCGATCCAGGTAATCCTGATCTTTGTCCGGTATGGCAACTACACGAAGTTTATGCAACAGACGAGCAGAAACAATGGGTACAGGAAGGCTGTCGTACAGCAGCAATAGGCTGTTTAGATTGTAAAGGGCCATTAATTGATGCCATTTCGGCAGAATTAACGCCGATTCGTCAAACAGCCATTGAGTTGAGTCAGCATCCTGAAGATGTACGTCGTATTATTCAAGATGGTAATGAAGCTGCACGTGAAGTTGCACGCGATACCTTAGATGAAGTTCGCTCAGCAATGGGTTTAAATTATAAATAAGAGGTTTGTTTCAAATCTCAAACATGTCGGGAGACAATTAAAATGTCAGAAAGAATTCAAAAAATATTAGCACGAGCAGGTTATGGATCACGTCGCCAAATTGAGACATGGATCAAAGAAGGTAAAGTCCAGCTGAATGGTGAAGTAGCTAGCCTGGGTGATCAAGCTAATATTGGCGATACTCTCCGTATGGATGGCAAGCCCTTATCACCTAAAAGATTATGGCAGCAGCCGCAACAAGTTATTCTTTATAACAAGCCGGTGGGTGAAGTCTGTACGCGTAAAGATCCAGAAGGTCGTCGCACCATTTTTCAATCATTACCTGCACCTGAAGAAGGTCGATGGGTTAGTGTGGGTCGTTTAGACATCAATACTAGCGGTTTAATATTGTTAACAACCGATGGTGATTTAGCCAATAAATTAATGCATCCTTCAAATGAGATGGACCGTGAATATGCTGTGCGTGTCTTGGGTGAGGTGACGTCTGAGATAATGCAAAACTTACGTGATGGCGTTGAACTAGAAGATGGTAAAGCTAAATTCGCCGATATTCAAGATGGGGGTGGTGAAGGTGCAAACCATTGGTACCATGTGGTTATTCAAGAAGGTCGTAACCGTGAAGTCCGTCGTTTATGGGAAAGCCAAGGTGTACAAGTTAGTCGTCTGATGCGTGTGCGTTATGGGCCCATTATCATTCCAAAACAATTGAAAATGGGACGTTGGATGATGGCGTTGCCTGGTGACGTTGAAGCATTGTACGAGTCAGTTGATTCACTACAAACCTTGGCGGCACCTAAAATAGCGGGAAGGGCACAACGTGAAAAAACATTACGGCCGTTAAAAAATATGGCAGCAAAGGCATCAAATATAGCATCGAAGCCTACGCGCCAAAAAACAAGCACTTCAAGTGTAAAATCGAAACGCGAGCCACGGGTGCGTGGCCGATAAATAAATTGTACAATGGTTTAAATAAAAGCCCCTTTTTATAGTATTTATTACCGCAACTATTAATATAGATAGAGTCTGTCGAATAAAATTTAACAAGCGACTAGTTTCTTAGTTATCAGTTTGGGTCACATCGGGTGCACAGATGGTTATATTTCTACCTAATTTCTTAGCTTGATATAAAGCATGGTCTGCTCTGTCAAATAGGCTTCTACTTTGTTCACCATGTTTCAATTGAGCGATGCCCAGACTGATAGAAAAGCCAAAATTGAGTTTACTATCGTTGCAGACAAGCTCAAATGCGGCTAGCCGAAGACGTTCTGCAAGCAAAAGTGCAGATTTACTATCAGTATTACTTAAGATCAAACTGAATTCTTCACCGCCATAGCGGAAAGCTAAATCACTGCCACGCATTGTTTCAGTGATTGAGTTTGCAAGTAGTTGTAATACTGAGTCACCCATGCTGTGGCCATAATTATCATTAATGGCTTTGAAGTTATCAATATCTAATACGATAATTGACATTGGCATATTTTGACGATGCGCTAAGTCGATTTCACGTTTTAAGTTAGTATCAAAAGCGCTACGGTTATTTAATCCGGTTAATTTATCTTGTAAGGCAGCAGTTTGCGCTTGGCGAAATAATAGACAGTTTCGTACTGGGTAAATTAACTTACACAATAGATCTTCTAATAACTGCATATCTGTATCGCTGAATTTAGTGCGACGAGTAAGGGTTAATTCACCTAACCACACATTATTCATATCTAGGCGATAATTACAGGCATGATGGCTTCGACTACCTGTACTGATGTCGCATTGAACATCTTGGTGTTGATAATGTAAGCTATCGTAAGCTAATACTTTAGTGATTTCCTTGTGAAACAGTCCAATAACATCCTCCAATTCTAAGGATGTTTGCAAGACCGCGGGTAAGCGGGCGGCAATATATTCAATATCTTGATTGTCATCATTTGATTGGCTAAAGTCGATGGCATGGCGGTGCTTGCCAACTAAAGATAATTTTGCTGTTTCGGCAGGAAACTGATTTTCCATAATGTTCGTCCTAGTTCTTGTTTGCGCTGAACTAGATAGTGCTAAAAGCATGCCAGTTAAATTATCTCAATATATTTCAGATAGTTAAGTTACATTCGCCAGTAATTTGACGATGGATGTTATTGTGCCTTTATAATATTAGCATTTACGTTGAGACTATCTTTACCCATTAGGTATAGGTAGCTTGATACAATATCTTCGGCTGCAGGTAGGATTGTTGGATTAATGCCGGGAAAAGCGCGGGCATGCAGTGGAGTGCTTACCTTGCCAGGATCGATACAGTTAACACGAATGCGGCCATCAGATTCTAGTTCATCAGCAAGTTGTTTACTGAGCGATTCGATTGCAGCCTTGGCGACGCCATAGCCAGACCAATATGCTGTATCTTTATGAGCATCGGTAGTAAAAATAATAGAAGCGTTATCACATTTTTGCAATAAGGCAAGACAGGCACGTGTTAATAAATAAGGTCCGCCAAGGTTGATATGTAGGGTTTCTAACCAAAGGTGAGGATCTTGATGTTGTACCGGCGCTATCTGACCCAGAGAAGCGGCGCAGTGAACAAGGCCATCTAAGCGACTAAAACTATCGTGTATTGAGTTCGCAAGGTCGCCATAATCTGAAATAATTGCCCCTTTGAAGTCCATAGGGTAAAGTGCAGGAGTCGCTAAACCATCTGCCACAATTTCATCATAAACCAGCTCTAAAGCCGGAATTTTTTTATCAAGTAAAATTACGGTTGCGCCGTGGCGAGCGTAGGCTTTGGCGACGGCACTACCGATACCACTACCCGCACCAGTGATGAGAATAACGTGTTCTTTTAACAAATCTGGTAAGGCAGTGTATTGCATAATTTTTTACTTGTTAGCTGGAGTAAATTGGCTGAATTGAACTTTGCCATTTTGAAATTGAATGCTGGTGGTGCCAAATTCATCCTTCCATTCACTGTGTGTGATCGTTAGCGAATCTAGGGTACGTGTTTGAATGATTGTAGGAGCGCCTAATAAATCTGTAGCGGCTTGCTCTGACATGCCTGCCTCTATTTTGTTAGTTGATAACGCTATATTTGTTGCAACTTGCTGTTCAGTAGGTTCGTAGCTAGAAACTTGTTCTACCTGATTATCATTGTCACCACAGGCAACTAATGCTGTGCTGAGTACCAGCAAACTTAGTAAGAAACGCGTTTTATAAAACATGGTATTCCTTTAGATATTTAATAAAAATAAAGGAAGTATAACAAGCTCCGCAGATGATATCGACTTAAGTCAATGATTTGGTTAAAAGTAGTTCAGCGCAATGTTTGCCATTACGAACGGCACCTTCCAAGGTTGCGGGGTAACCATTTGCAACAAAATCACCCGCTAACCACAGCCCGCTGATAGTCGTTTCGCAGCACGGTCGCTGATGCTCAATATTTACGGTGCAAGCAAAAGTAGCGCGTTTTTCACGGATAACTAAACTATCATTCGCTTGTTTGGGCAAGAAAGGCAGCATGTTATGCAATTCTTTACTTACTAAGCTAATTAATTCTGCCTTTGCTAGTTTTTCATGTTTGCCAGGAGCACTAATAACGACTGCTATTAGGCCAGGTAATTGCGCGCTACGATCAAATGCCCACTGGCTGACGGTCCCAGTCATACCCATCATAGGCGATGGCAATCTGATAGAGGCTGGATAAAGCAAATAAACAGTGCTTATAGGATATTCAGCAGGCTTATTGATAGTGAGGTAGGGCGAAACTAGTTCGACACACTGTGCAGGACTGGTTGCCAAAATAATGTTCTCAGCGAGAATGTTATGACCATCTTGGCAGATAATGCCCTGGACTTTATTATCTTCAACAAGGAGTGTTTTGGCGCGAGTTTGTAGGCTGATTTTACCGCCATGATCCTTAATGTAGCGTGCTGCAGCATTAGGAAATACATCACCTAATGGAATACGAGGAATTAAAGAATCAGCCGCCAGTTTGCCTTTACCAAGACTGTCTTGCAATACGGTGGCTAGTCGATGTGCTGAAGCCTCGGTTATCGGGGTGTTTAAAGTTGCCAAACAAAGTGGTACCCAGAGTTGCTTAATAAAGCGGTCAGACTGCTTAGTTAAAAGTAACCAATCACGTACACTTATGTCATTGCCAGACAATAATCTTTTACTATCAGCATGTAATTTAGCAAGCTGATAAAAGCCCGTGAAACCTGCACTAGCAATTAGATTCCATGCTAAAGAGAGTGGCCATGGTAGCCAACCTTTTGCAGAGAGTAGAAGCGGAGGAAATAAGGTGTCATAGAGGGTAATATCCATTGGATAACGATTGAATGCCTGTTCAGCAGGTATGCCCACTAATGCCATCATGTTAAGCATCTGTTGATAGGCACCAATCATTAAATGTTGGCCGTTATCAATGACATGATCCTGCCACGATACATTGCGTGCCCGACCACCTAATTGTTTCGCCGACTCGATTAAATGGACGGGATGGCCTTGCTGCACAAGTGTAACGGCGGCGGCGAGACCGCTCCAACCACCACCAATAATCAGTGTGGTCATGAATTAGCGAGTATTTTTACGATGCAGCCGTTTTTCACGGCGAGCGGTACGCCAAGCGAGCCACAGTTTTCTAATAGGTGTTAATGACACGCGGTGGTGCATTACTTGAAAGTTATCTTTGTCAATTTCATCTAGGGTGGCTTCATAAATAGCCGCCATGATGAGACCAGTGCGCTGGGTGTAACGATCACTCTCAGGAAGAAGTTGCAATGCTTGCTGGTAATATTGTTTGGCCCTTGTCGTTTGAAATTTTAGTAAGTCAATGAGCTCAGGGCTAGATTTAAGAGTCAGTAAATCATCGGCACTGACATTAAATTGTTGCAATTCATCTTGTGGCAGATAAATTCGGCCGCGTTCTGCATCTTCTCGCACATCTCGAATGATATTGGTGAGTTGTAATGCCATGCCCAATTTTTCGGCATATTTAAGTGTCTGTCTATCTTGATAGCCGAATATTTCAACAGATAATAAACCCACGACACTTGCTGCACGATGACAATATAGGGCTAGATGCTTAAATTCAGGATAACTAAATTGTTCTAAGTCCATTGCCATGCCATCAATGATTTCGATGAAGTACTCTTTATGTAAATCAAAGTTTTTCAAAGAATATTGCAATGACAAACCGACGGGATGAGTCGCAGTACCTTGAAAAGTACGCTGGATTTCTTCGCGCCACCAATCTAATTTTGCACGGGCAATATCGGTATCTGTAATGTCATCAACTGTATCATCTACTTCACGGCAAAAGGCATAAAGTGCGATGATAGCTTGGCGTTGCGATGCGGGAAGAAAGCGAAAACTGTAATAAAAACTAGAGCCACTTTTGGCGGCCTTATCTTGGCAATACTGATCAGGGGTCATCGCTGTAAGCGCTCCACAATGATGTCATTTAACAAATGGGATTCGATGATTTCATCAATATCTGCTTCCGTTTCATAGTGATACCACGTTCCCTGTGGGTAAATCACTAACATGGGACCTAAAGCACATCGATTCAGGCAGCCTGCATTATTAACGCGAACTTTTTTAAGTTTTAAGTCTTTTACCTGCTGTTTAGCGTAGTTACGCAATGATTGTGCATCATGATGCTGGCAGCATGCTCGCCCATCATCTCGTTGATGGGTGCAAAAAAATAAGTGGTGTTTATAAATGTCGGTCATAGGTGAAAGGATAACGGATTACGAGGTAGAGACAAAATTAATAATGCGTGCTGAAATTAAATTTGTTGTTTGGTCACGCTGAGAATCGGCTAAATGATCTGCGCAGAGAGAATATATGGTCAACGAGTCAATTAATCAGGACATTAGACTGTTTACGGCCATTTTCCCTGCCAACAAAGGTCTAGCCCAATATTCTGCAGTTTTAATCTTGTTGGATGAAAAAATATCACGGTACTCTACACTTGATTGGCTACTTAGCTATATTGGAACATAACCAATAGTTTTGGGTGTGGCTATTTAGCGTTTAGAATTTTCGACTTATTGAATAATCTGCAAGTGATGCTAATGCTTCTTTATACGGCGAGTCAGCTAAAATAGACAAAGCCTGTTTTGCCTGAGACACTTCTTTTTCAGCAGCCTTAAAGGTGTAATCGATTGCGCCAGTCGACGCTATAATTTCAATAATGTTGTTTATTTTATCGCGCTGGCCATTTTCAATGGCTTCACGAATGAGCAGTCCCTGTTGTTCTGTGCCATTTTTCATAGCAAAAATGAGCGGTAAGGTTGGTTTTCCCTCAGCAAGATCGTCGCCAATATTTTTGCCGATAGTTTCACTTGATTCACTGTAATCTAATAAATCGTCAACTAATTGAAACGCGCTACCAAGATGCATGGCATAACTTGCCATGGCTTGTTCTATATGAGTGTTTTTTTCTGAAATGACTGCACCCAGTAAGCCTGCTGCTTCAAATAATTTAGCAGTTTTGTGGTGAATGACCTCTAAATAACGTTGTTCAGTGGTGTCAGCATCATTGCAATTAAGTAATTGTAATACTTCGCCTTCTGCGATCACATTCGTCGTATGCGATAAGACTTTCATTAACCGCATAGATTCCATTTCAACCATCATTTCGAATGATCGAGTGTATAAAAAATCACCGACTAAGACGCTGGCTTCATTGCCCCAAAGACTGTTAGCTGTTTCGCGACCACGGCGCATATCTGAATTATCAACTACATCATCATGTAATAATGTTGCGGTATGAATGAACTCGATTATTGTCGCCAGATTGATGTGGTTTTCACCTTGATAACCACAAGCGCGTGCGCACAAAATCGCTAATGCAGGTCGCAGGCGTTTGCC
>JBLIKM010000004.1:0-21053 GCA_047636295.1 Methylophagaceae bacterium | reverse complement strand
AATAATGCGCCGTGAGTAGAACATTGGATATGTATTCCTTCAAGGCATAAAAATTTGTCAGGTTGCCAATTTAAGGGAATACCAAGATGAGGACAGTGGTTTTGATAAGCATGAACGTTATTATCTTGGCGAACTATAAACAATTCAAGTTGACCTTGATCTGTTTCAACAGAAAATTCGCGAGTTTGCAGTTCGGCAATATCTTTATTGTGGCAGAGAAAATAACTAGACATAAAAATTAAGCTTCAAAAGTTTGGAAAAGATGATTAAAACCGACTTGGCCACATTTATGACCAGCGAATCGGCAAGCGTAAGTTAAAGCAAATTGTAATTCAGAATTATTAACTAAGCTATGAATTAGACCAGCGTTAAAGGTATCGCCAGCACCTAAGGTATCGATTACCTGTCCAGGTGGAAATGCTGGGCTATGGAATACTTTTTGATGCTGATTTATCGCCCAAGCGCCTTGTTTTCCCCATGCACAACTCGCGATGATATTTGAATTTAATGAACATAAGAGGCTTATCGCATCTGCAAATCCACGTGCTTGTGCATAGTGCTGAGAAAATAGTAGTACCGTTGGCAACTCAAATAATAGTTCAATATCGGGACGCAGTTTTTCTATTTCTAATGAGCAGGGTAGTTGCGGATGATGTTTTTTTAGATGTAGCAACATGAGTCTTGTTTCAGCTACATTGCGTCCTTCAAAATGTACCCAATCGAATTTCGTGAGATCAATTTTACTAAAATCCTCGAAGCTAAATTCAGGGCAATCTCGATGATGCACAATGGTGCGACTACCGCTCTGTTGGTTGAGTGTAATATATGAAGTAGGCATTTTGCCATGAGCAAGCCGTTTACAGGCTGAAAAATCAATATGATGACTACGTAAGTCATGCTGAATGACTTGGCTGTCAGGTTCATCAATTAATACGCCGCCCCAGGTACAATGATGGCCTAACTGGCTAAGTACCGTTAGCGTATTGGTGGCATTACCACCGCGAGTTTGATGCTGGTTTAAAGCGCGTTGTTCGCTATCTTCATCAGGGTAAGATTCAACCGTGTTAATGATATCAAGTGTGGCGATGCCGATTGCGAGAATGTTTGCCATAAATTATTCCCCTCTTGAATAAACAAAAAGGGATTAGCGTTTATGATTAAATTGTGTCGAAAACAGCTGCTACGGCAGAGGTAATGTCATTTACGTCACCAACACCGGCGATAGTGTGTAATTTTTCCTGTGACTGATAATACTCAATCAATGGTGATGTTTGCTCTAAATAAACATTTAAGCGATTACCGATTGTTTCTTCATTATCATCTGCACGGTGTAATAAATCACCATTACAGGCATCACAATGACCTTCTACTTTAGAAGGCGATAAATGGATATTATAAATCGCACCGCAGTCTTTACAGGTACGACGGCCCGTTAAACGTTGTAATAGCTCGTCAAAGGCGACATCTAATAAAACCACGCCTTGTAAAGGTTGGTTTAATGCCGATAACATGGCATCTAAGGCTTCTGCTTGGGCAATATTACGTGGGAAACCATCGAGAATATAACCTTCTTTGGCATCAGCTTGTGAAATACGTTCTTCGATCAAACCAATCACGATGTCATCAGACACTAAAGCACCCGCATCCATTGCAGATTTTGCCTTTTTACCTAATTCAGACCCAGCAACAACGGCTGCTCTTAATAAGTCACCTGTTGAAACTTGGGGAATGTTATATTTTTCTGATAACACTGCGCCTTGTGTGCCTTTACCTGAACCGGGTGCGCCTAATAAAACTGTTCTCATAGATTGCCTCTTTCAATATATTTAGGATATTAACTTAATTAGATGTAGCGATTAACGGATGCTGACTGTAGATGACTCCAGCATAAGTTGGCTAATTGATGCCCCTAGTTTTCCTGCAAACTGATCAAGATAACTAGGTCTGAGTGTGTAGTCAATTATCTCTTCCGCGCCGATAATATCTCGTGCGACGGTGCTGCTGTTAGCTAGGCCATCAATCAGTCCTAATGGTAGCGCCTGTTCACCCGACCAAAATAGGCCGGTAAATAAACGGGGATCATTACTAAGGCGATCGCCACGACCTTCTTTAACAACATTAATAAATTGTTGATGAATATTATTTAACATTTCGTGAGCGAATTGAAGATCAGCCTCTTTGACGGGTAAAAATGGGTCAAGAAATGATTTGTTTTCGCCAGCAGTAACAGAGCGTCGTTCAACACCTATTTTATCTATAAGGCCGGTAAAACCAAAGCTATCCATTCTCACCCCAATTGAGCCAACAATACTGGCTTTATCAGCATAGATCGCTTTAGCGGCAACGGCGATGTAATAGCCACCCGATGCACAGACATCTTGAATGACAGCATAGACAGGGAAATCAGGTCGAGTAGCTTGAAGGCGTTTAATTTCATCGTTGATTATGCCGGCTTGAACTGGACTGCCACCTGGCGTATTTAATCTGAGAATTAAGCCCTGTGCATTTTTGTTGTCAAAGGCATCACGAATGCCGGTAACGATACTGTCAGCATTCGCTTCAGCGTCAGATGCGATGACACCATTAATTTCAACTAGAGCGGTATGTTGTGATTTGTGTATAGGTAGGTCACCAGAAGGAATCATCAGCATCAATACGGCAAATAAATACAAAAGAAATAGACCTTTGAAGACATAACTCCAGCGGCGACTTTTACGCTGCTCGGTTAATGCCGCAAACGCCAGATCTTCGAGCACTTTACGTTCCCATGTGCCGTTATTTTGATTGGTCTCGTTACTTGACTGAGAAGCGTTACTGCTAGAAGGTGGAAAATCACCAAATTTGGTCATAAATATTTTGTCCTGAGTAGTTCTTCGCTGGAATTTTTTAATTTGTTTAATTTAAATTTAATGCAGTAAATCATATCAACGCGGTGACGACAAGTTGATTAACCATTGTTGCGCTTGATGTAGGTCAGCTACTATCCCTTTTGGAGAACAAGCTTGCAGTGTATCGATGCCATGGGCGCCATGAGTGATGCCTAAGCTATCAGCGCCGGCATTATGAGCCATTTGTAAGTCATATTCAGTATCACCAATCATTAGTGTTTTGTTGGCATCAACCCCAAAATAAGTAATCAACTCTTCCAACATTTGTGGGTGTGGTTTGGAATGACATTCACCTGCACAGCGTGTGGCATGAAATAGTGGGCCTAATTGGCTGCTGACCAATACTTTATCTAAACCACGGCGACTTTTCCCTGTTGCCACACCTAGAAAATAATGTTGTTCATTTAGTGATTGAATAAGATTATGGGCGTTGGCAAATAAAGGTATATCTACGGGGTTTTTCAGCCAAATATCACTATAGGCATCGGCTAATAAGCTGATGGTTGTGGGGCTAGCATCAGGGTAAAGCGCATAAGCTGCTTCCTTAAGGCCGAGCCCAATAATATGACTGATCGCACTGTCGTCTAAGGGAGCTAAATCTAACAGGGTGATGGCTTGTTGCATACAAGTGACAATATGGCCGGTGGAATCCATTAAGGTGCCATCCCAATCAAAGACGATAAGGTCGTACTGGCTCATACTTGTTGTCTTAATTTAGAGAGTACATTTTCTAATTGTTCTGGTAATGGCGCTTCTAGCATGATGGCTTCGTTGGTCGTTGGATGGGTAATGCCTAATTTCCATGCGTGTAAAAACATACGTTTTAAGCCAAACTTCTTCATGTCTTTATTAAAGTTACGTTGGCCATATTTATCATCACCCGCCATCGGTGTTTGCATGAAGTGAGCATGAACACGGATCTGATGTGTACGACCGGTGTAAAGCACCACTTCTGTTAGTTGAGCTTGTTTAAATGATTCAACAGGAATAAATACCGTTTTAGCGTATTTACCTTCAGGATCAACACGCACCATACGTTCGCCAGATGAGACGGTATTTTTTAACAAAGGTTGTTCAATAAGACGTTCTTCGCTACCCCAAGACCCTTTTAATAAGGTGAGATAACGTTTATTGAGGTCGTGATTGATCATTTGTTGTTGCAAATTAAGTAAAGCATCACGATTTTTGGCTAATAATAGACAACCAGATGTATCACGATCGAGTCGATGGACTAATTCTAGAAAGGGCAATTCAATACGAATAACCCGTAATGCTTCAATGATACCCTGTTGAATATTACTACCAGCATGCACCGCTAAGCCACAGGGTTTATTTAGTACAAGTAAATCATCATCTTCTAGTAAGATACTTTCAGTAAGTTGGCGTCGCATAAACTCACTTACGGTGGTGGGTGTTGTGTCTTCTGAAACATGTAGCGGAGGGATGCGGACAGAATCACCTGCCTGGATTTTGTAGGTTTGTTTGATACGGCCCTTATTAACTCTCACTTCGCCTTTTCGAATGGCACGATAAATACGGCTTTTGGGTACACCCTTTTCCAAGGTAAGTAAGAAATTATCAATTCGTTGACCTGCTTGTGCGGCACTGATATCAATGAATTGAACTGGATTCGAGATAAGATTAGGCTGGGTATTACTACTTGTCATAAAAATGTCTGGTTGGCTATTGCTGATATGATTGCGTACTGTTATATTCAGTCGATGGTCATTGCGTTAAAGGGAGTCAGTATACCGACTTTTATGCGAGGTAACCTGAAATGGCATAGTCGCGCCTTCACTTAAAATATGGATTATAGAAGTTGATGCGGCTAAGCCCAACAAGTTTTGATTTAACACGTTTGACTCTGGTCAAACGTGATTGGTGCTCAATAGTGAGCAAGAAATTAAGTAGTTCTCAGCCTTGGTGATAATGAATAAATGCAGTACCAAGCAGGGCAATGACAGGTAATTAATAAAGATAAATATCCGGCCAGCTACACCAAGGGGGTGAAGCGCTGATATTGAGTGGATCGTCGCAGAATATTATTGCGGCAGTAGGGAGTGTCTATTTGACACACACTACACGTAGGATTAAACAATGTGCAAATGTAAGACGCATTGTGACTATTAATTGCACAAAATAAACAATATTGTCCTGTAAAAATCAGATTTTTATGACTGATAAGACCTGTAAGCTAATATTATTTAGGGATTTACCAGCTTGAGAACCTCAACAAGAGGTTAGTGCATGAAACGAATTTTAATTAACGCGACGCATGATGAAGAATTGCGCGTGGCGATGGTTGATGGCCAGCGTTTATTCGATTTAGATATCGATATCCCATCAAGGGAACAAAAGAAAGGCAATATTTACAAAGGAAAAATCACTCGCGTAGAACCTAGCTTAGAAGCTGTTTTTGTCGAATATGGTTCAGAACGACAAGGATTTTTGCCATTAAAAGAAATTTCAAAAAGTTATTTCAAACAAAAAAATGGTGATAATGAATCGGGTCGTATTAACGTACAAGATGTACTTTCTGTCGGTCAAGAACTGGTCATTCAGATTGAAAAAGAAGAACGTGGTAATAAAGGCGCGGCCTTAACAACCATGATCAGTCTAGCGGGACGTTATTTAGTATTAATGCCAAACAGCCCACGTGCAGGCGGTATTTCACGACGTATTGAAGGTGATGAACGCGCGGAATTACAAGAAGCCTTACGCTCATTAACGGTGCCAGAAGGCATGGGCATGATCGTGCGAACTGCCGGTGTGGGCAAGCAAACTGAAGAATTGCAATGGGATTTAGAATATCTTGTGCAATTATGGACGGCGATCGACAATGCAACTAAAGAGCGTAAAGCGCCGTTTTTAGTCTACCAAGAAAGCAATATCATCATCCGTGCACTACGTGATTACTTACGTAAAGATATTGGCGAAATTCTAGTTGATTCACCAGAAATGTATCAAACGGGTTATGACTTTATGCGCATGGTTATGCCGCATGAGTTGAGTAAATTTAAGCTATATCAAGATAAAGTACCTTTATTTACACGCTACCAAGTTGAAAGTCAGATTGAAACTGCATTTCGTCATGAAGTTCGCCTGCCTTCTGGTGGTGCTTTAGTTATCGATCCAACAGAAGCATTGATTTCAATTGATGTTAACTCTGCCCGTGCAAATAAAGGCGGCGATATTGAAGAAACAGCCTTTAATACTAACCTAGAAGCAGCTGAAGAAATTGCTCGTCAATTACGTATTCGTGATTTAGGTGGTTTGGTGGTGATTGATTTTATTGACATGGGTCCTAGCCGTCATCAACGTGAAGTTGAAAACCGTCTACGTGATCATCTTAAGGCTGATCGTGCTCGCGTCCAAGTAGGCCGTATTTCACGTTTTGGTTTATTGGAAATGTCACGTCAACGTATTCGCCCATCATTGGGTGATGCGCATGAAGAAGTTTGCCCGCGTTGTGCTGGTTTGGGTCATGTACGTGGCGTTGAATCATTAGGCTTGGCCGTCTTAAGATTGTTAGAAGAAGAAGCAACAAAAGAGGGGGTTGCACAATTAGTAGTACAACTACCTGTTTCTGTAGCGACGTTTATGCTCAACGAAAAACGCAATCAATTGGACACGATTGAACGTCGCCATGGCGTGAAATTGCTGTTAATTCCGAATCCACACATAGATACACCTCATTATGATATCGAGCGAGTTAAAGACGGCGGCGAACAAGGAAAAATGAGTCACCATTTGATGGCGACGCCTGAACCGCTAACGCCAGAAGCATTAAAAGATAAACCTACTATCGAACAAGCTGCAGTAACAGGTGTTTCACCAGCGGCACCCGCGCCAGTAATCACTTCAGAAGCAAAATCGAAAGAAGAACAAAAAATTGTTGTTAAAGAGAAAAAACCAAATTTACTAAAACGATTATTAAATGTGTTGACGGGTAAAGCAGCAGATGAGCCTGAACCTGAGATAGCGCCTGAAGGCGAAGCAAAAGTGGAAGATAAACCTGCCCGTGAGCAAAATCGTCGTCCTCGCAACCGTAATAACAATAATAATCGTCGGGGACCACGTGGACGTTCTGATCAGGATAATTCTGAACAGACTGCTACGCCAGCCAAAGCAGCAGATAGCAACAATGCTCAATCATCTGCGGCAACTCCGGAAAAGGCAGTAACAGCATCAACCAATGATGATGATGAGCAATCAGCAACGCGCAATCCAAACGCGAAACGTGCTCGTCGTGGTGGACGTCGCCGTCGTCCTGCAGGTGCAGGCCGCGCTGACAGCGATGCAAATGTACTTCAAGCTGAAATCACTATTCCAGATGATGCGGGTAATAAGCTACCGCCTGAAAAGAAAGAGGTCGAAGGAAACTTAATGCCGAAAGCCGCACCTGAAGTGGATGGTAATGTCCCTAGTCAGGAAGTCAAAGAAGTTGATGGTAACAAGCCTAAAGCGGAAGCGAAGCCACGTCGTGGTAGAACCCAAACGGCGGGCAATCCACGCCGCCGCCGTGCACCAGCTAAAGTGAACGACAACAAGCCTAGCTCGGCACAAGACAATAAGCCTACTCCGTCACAAGTCGTAGATTCACCAGCAGAAAATGTGGCAAAAAAACCAGCAGTGACAGATAATGTAGAAGTGAAAGTAAAAGTAGCACGACCAAAACGTACTGTTAAGGAAGTGAAACCTAAAGAAGATGTCGGCGAATCATAATCTTAGATCTGAGCAGTTGCTGACCTTAATTGGTCGGCAACTTGTTTATCAACAGCAGCGATGTGAAATTATTGAGTTGTTGGATGACTGCGAGTTGGTGTTACAGGTGTTAGGGGCGGATAGTAATATTCAACCGAACCAACATGGCGAAGGCCATCGTGCGGCCCCTAAAACCTATACTTTACCGGTTTTTGATGGCGAAGGAGAGCTACATCCTGAGCTTGTTATTGCTGGTCTAAGGCAGCTGTTGACTTAAAAATAAACATTATCAAAACCCAGATATATTTCAAAACTTCCTTTTAAACTCATTTAATTCAGTAATTGGCGTACAGCCATTAAGTCTTGTTCGGTATCAACGCCATGACCAGGATCAATTAGTGCGGCAGTGAGATGAATTTTTTTGCCATGGAATAAGGCACGTAACTGTTCCAAGGATTCTTCCTGTTCCAAAATACACGGCTTAAGCTCTGAATAGTGCTTTAAAAAGCTTGCACGGTAGCCATATAAGCCGATATGCCGATAATGTGGCAACATAGGCGGTAGTGGTGATTCTTTGTCAAAATGGTCACGCATCCACGGTATAGGTGCTCGACTAAAATATAGCGCGTAACCTTGACTATCCATTACGACTTTAACCGTATTAGAATCAAAAACGTGTTTTTCTTCACTAATCTTGGCGTATAAGGTCGCTATATCAGCATCAAGATGTTGAGCCAAATCTTCGGCAACTTGATTGATTAAGCTGGCGGGCAAACAAGGCTCATCGCCCTGAACATTAATAATAATGTCAGTATCTGCAAAAGATCGTTGTGCAGCGACTTCAGCTAATCTATCCGTGCCTGATATATGATCAGTACGAGTCATACAGACATCTGCACCAAAGGTTTGAGCGACTTGTGCAATTCGTTTATCATCAGTGGCGATAATTACTTCACTGGCTAGACTTTCTTTGGCCCGGTTATAGACATGTTGAATCATCGGTTTACCCGCTATATCTAATAGCGGTTTTCCAGGAAGTCGGGTGGAGGCATAGCGTGCTGGGATGATGATTTTAAATGACATTTAAATATCTTCATTATCAGAAAGTTGGCGCGCTTCATCAGTAAGCATTACCGGAATGTCATCACGAATTGGGTAAGCTACTCTGCAAGTAGTACATATCAGTTCATTATCCGATTTACGGTAGGACAAGCTGCCTTTACAGTTAGGGCAGGCGAGTATATCAAGTAGGGCTTTATCCATTAGGTGTTATTCCTGCTAGTTTTTGTAGAATATGTTGGTCTAGTTTACCGCTTATTGTCGCTTCAATGGGAATATACCATGTGTTGCTATTAGCAAAAGGTTGGCATTTTACTGCATCTTTTTCGGTCATAAGTATGGGCTTGTTATCATTGAAATTGAGATCCTTAGACTGAAATGGGTGATGGTCATCAAAGGCATGGCTAATTACGTGTAGGCCTTGTGAGGATAACTGGTCAAAAAAACGTTGTGGATTACCGATGCCAGCAACAGCATGAACGCTTTGCCCAATAAAATTTGACAGGGGCTCTGGTGTTGTATGATCGACTAGATTAATAGCGTGTAGCTGAGTTAAGACCATCGTGTAATCTGCCAGGCTTGAACCATGATTTTCAACAATAAAATCAACACGATCTAAACGTGACAGGGGCTCCCTTAATGGCCCTGCGGGTAGGCACAACTGATTGCCAAATTGTCGTTTACCATCAATAATGACGATCTCAATATCGCGACCTAAGGCATAGTGTTGTAGGCCGTCATCAGAAATAATAATATTACAATCATAGTCTTGTAACAGAATTTTGCCTGCGGCAAAGCGATCTGGTGCAACCACCATCGGGCACGATGTATGACGGCTGATAATAATTGGTTCATCGCCTACGATGGTTGGGTCACTATCTGCTACGACTTTTTGCGGATAAAGCTCAGCTTTACCGCCATAACCACGGCTAATAATACCTGGGCGGTAGCCGGCTTGCTGTAATTGCTTGGCTAACCAGATGACAAAAGGTGTCTTACCAGTACCTCCGACCGTAATATTGCCAACAATAATGACGGGAACAGTTAAAGAGCGTTGTTTTAATAGACCAAGGTAAAAGAGTCTATTTCGTAGTTGAAGCACAGCTTGGTAGATGAGTGATAGCGGCCATAATAACCAGCGGATAGGCTGGGGTTGATACCAACTATTTATCAGCCATTGCAGCATTAGTAAGGCTTACTTTTCCTGAAACTGCAAGCGATACAGTTCTGCATAGTGCTGACCTTTAGCAAGCAAATCAGTGTGTGTTCCGGTTTCAATAATTTGGCCATTATGCATAACGATAATTTGGTCGGCTTTCTCAATGGTAGATAATCGGTGGGCAATGACCAGTGTTGTTCGTTGCTTCATCAATGCTTCTAATGCGGCTTGGATATGACGTTCAGCTTCAGAGTCCAATGAGGCGGTAGCTTCATCTAAAATTAGCACGGGTGCATCGCGTAACAATGCACGAGCGATGGCTAACCGTTGACGTTGGCCGCCAGATAATAACACACCATTTTGCCCAACATGTGTAGCCAAACCTTGAGGTAGTCGTTGAATAAAGTCCCAAGCATGAGCGGCTTTGGCAGCGGTAACGATTTGATCATTACTGACGTGTTGTTTTTGGCCATATGCAATATTATTGGCAATGGTGTCATTAAATAACACCACTTGTTGATTTACTAATGAAATTTGATTGCGTAATTCAGATAACTTAAGGTCATTAATATCTATGCCATCGATCAAAATTTGACCCGTAGTACTGGGGTAAAATCGGGCTAATAAACTGACTAAAGTTGTTTTCCCGCTACCTGAATGACCGACAAACGCGATAGTTTGTCCAGGCTTAGCATGAAATGAAATGTTTTCTAGAACGTTGCCATTGTCAGCGTTGTAGCTGAACCCCACATTTTTATATTGAATCTCGCCCTGTGATCTACCGATGATTTTGGTTCCTGTATCTGGCTCAGCGTCTTGATCAAGTAAGTTAAAAACACTCTGTGCAGCGGCAATACCTGCTTGAATTTTACCATTTACTTTTGTCAAACGTTTGAGTGGTGTCAATAGCATAAACATGGCAGTGATAAAGGAAATGAAGCTACCAGCAGTAATTTTGTCTAACATCTCAGGCAATGTAGCAATATAAATAACACCAGCTAATCCTAATACTGAAATAAGTTGAATAATAGGTTGGCTGATAGCATCAGTGGTGATCATTTTCATCCGTTGGCGGCGGTTTTGTTGATTGATAACATCAAAGCGTTTTACTTCATAATCTTGGCTACCAAAGGTTTTTACTTCACGATGGCCCTCAATTATTTCACTGCTGACATGACCCACATCCCCCATCGAATCTTGAATGGTTTTGCTGATACGGCGAAAACGATAACTTACTTTGTAGACTAGTAAGGCAATTAACGGTACGGTCAGCAAAATAATTAAAGACAACATACCATTAATATAAATCATCCATGCTAATAAACCAATAATGGTCAGCGTGTCACGAATTATCGTCAACACTGCATTTGTGGCGGCTTCAGCTACTTGCTCGACGTCGTAAAGCAACTTGGACATTAACTGTCCTGAGGTACTTTGGTCATAATAACTAGCAGGTAAGGTGATGAGTCGCTCAAACATTTCGGTACGTAATTGTTTAATGACGTTACGTGCTACCCAACCTAAGCCATACGATGTGACAAAATTGGCAGCGCCGCGAATTAAAAATAAACCAATAAGCGCTAGAGGAATAAATTTAATTGTCTCGGCATCTTTATTAACAAAACTGCCATCCATCAATGGTTTCATCATCGCAGCCAAACCTGTTTCAGTACCGGCAAAGATCGCCATAGCAAAAACGGCAGCTGAAAAGGCCAGCCAATAGGGCTTCACATAATTTAATAAGCGACCATAAACCTCGGCAGCACTGATGTTTCTAGTATCATTAATCATGGTTGATCGTTAGTTTTTTGTCGTGTCGCTAGGGTTAATCTACTGTAGCCCAACTGTTGTGCGCTATCCATTGCGGTGACAATATTTTGATAGTCAGCTTTAGCATCAGCAGTAATAATAATATGTGGATTGGTATTTTCACCAACGGCAAGTTTAAGTTGTGCAGATAATTCGGCTTTACTGGGTGTTGCCAGCGTAATATTGTTGACGATAAATTGACCGTCAGCGTTAATAATGATGTCGATAGGTTTATCTTGCTCAGCTAAAGCTTGACCCGTTGCCTGTGGTAAATCGACTTTAAGTGAGCTTTCGCGGATGAAACTAGTGGAAACCATAAAAAATAGTAATAATAGAAATACCACATCAATCATAGGCGTCAGATTAACATCAGGATCTTCTGACTTTTGTGGCGAAAGGTTCATGTGTCTTGATCCTCACCAATATCAAACTCACGATCACCATGCAAAATCTCAATTAATTTAATCGTTTCTTGTTCCATATCGACGACCAATGAACTGATTTTTCCTCGAAAATAGCGGTAAAAAATAAGACTTGGAATAGCGACGATCAAACCGGTAGCCGTAGTAATCAATGCAACTGAAATACCGCCCGCTAATGTCTCCGGGTTACCGACCCCTTCCGTAGTGATAACGGCAAATACTTTAATCATACCGAAGACCGTACCGAGCAGACCTAATAAAGGTGAGATCGCGGCAATGGTGCCAAGTGTGTTGAGATTACGTTCTAGCGATAAGGTGACGTGGCGACCAATATCTTCAATACTTTCTTTAGTGATTTCGCGGGAATGATTACGGTTAATTAAGCCTACTGCTAAAATTCGACCTAAGGGGGAATTCGCTTGCAAGGCCTTAATGCGATTTTCATCAACTTGTTTAAAGCGTAACCATTGCCAAATTTGAGTTATCAATTCTGGTGGGGCAATACGCTTGGCTTGAAGACTCCAAAATCGCTCAGCAATAATGCCGATGGCAATAATAGAGCAGGCAAACAGCGGTATCATCAGCCAGCCACCAGATTTAAATATCTCCAACATAAGGTCAATCTCGATTTTTAAAAAACTGCCATTATCATACGTTAATGATGGTCATTAGTCTGTATTGTCAGCAGACCAAATAGATTTAGTTTGTTGGCGATAGAGACGAGGCACTGACATTGCTTCAATGCCCATTTTAAATTGAATGGCACCATGGCTGGCACTATTGTATTGGCTGATATGCCTATGCTGATAACGTTGTATAATCATTTCCGCCGGAAAATGATAGCGATTATGATAGCCAACAGGAAATAAAACGACTTCGGGTTGTACGGTATCGATAAAATTCGTGCTAGATGAGGTTTTACTGCCATGATGAGGGGCAACCAATATCGTGGCATGAAGATTGTTGCCATGTCTAAGAATTAGCTTCTCTTCGGCCTGACTTTCGATATCACCTGTCAACAAAACACTGCCAGCGGCATTACTGACTTTTAATACGCAAGATAGATTATTTTCACTACCGTTATCTTCCTCGCCAGGGTAAAGCATAGAGAAAGAAATCTGATTCCATTGCCAGGATTGACCCGCGAAACAAGGTGACGCATCGGGTAACTTTTTATTAGGTACACTGGTAAATAAGGCATCGACAGCAATATTTCTCATTAATGGTCTTGCACCACCGATATGGTCATTATCTGCATGACTAATCACAAGGGTGTCTATATGTTTAATACCTTGCTGTTGTAAAAATGGTAGGACAACCGCTGTGCCGGTATTAAAACTATCACTGTATTTTGGACCAGCATCAAAAACGAGCGTGTGATCTCTGGTCTGAACAACCGCAGCTAACCCTTGACCTACATCCAATAAAGTAAACCAAAACTCACCTTGCTGAGGGCGATCTGAATGGAATAACAGCAGCGGTGAAAGACCTATTATTCCTAGCCATTTTGCCGGGAATCCGCGAGGTGAAATAACTAATAAGGTGCCAACTACTACCGCTAGGTAATAATAAAAAGGTAGGTGAGCGACGGTCAAATGTGAGAAGGGCAAGGCAGCAAGGTAATCAAGTAATGGCCAGAAAAGCGTTAATAGGCTATCTGCTAATTGAAGCAAAGCAGAACCTATGGGTTCAAATAGCCATAACATTAGACTCGCCAACAATAAGATGGGAACGATAATTAAGCTGATAAAAGGTACGGCAATGATGTTGGCTATAGGGGCAATAAGCGAGGTTTGCATAAAAAATAATAGCAATAAGGGCGTTAGACCAAATGCTATCAGAGTATGAATTTTTAACCATTGCCAGCGTGGTGATGGAAATCTATTCTGGCTGGTGAACAGGATGATGGCAACCGCCGAAAAGGACAACCAAAACCCTGCGGATAACACCGCAAAGGGATCCCAAATCAATACCAGCAATAAACTGAAAGCTAGGACATATGATGGTGCAACGGGTCGACGAATTAGTAGTGCAGTCATTACCGTGGCGACCATAATGAGCGCACGCTGAGTCGGAATAGCAAACCCTGCCAATCCGGCATAAAATAAGGCAGCAAAAAACCCTGCTATTGCGGCCGCTTCCATTGCAGGCAATATCAATAGGTTTTTAGCACGACGTGACCATAACCATCGCATACTAAAAAAGCCAATAGCAGCTGATAGACCGATATGTAGCCCTGAAATTGCCAGTAAATGATTAGTGCCAGAAAGACGCAAAGTTTGCCATTGAGGTAGGCTAATATTGTCACGGATACCGGTAGTTAATCCCTGTATTAAACCTAATTGTGGACTGTCTTGCAGATGGCTACTTAATTTGGCCAATAGTGTCTGTCGTAAGGAATTGATCGAATAAAAAGCTGCAGCGGCAAGTCGTCTATTGTCCTCATCATTACGAACATAGCCCGTAGCATCAATCCTTTGCTGAAATAGCCAAGCCTCATAATCAAAACTAGCCGGATTTGCCATGCCGTGAATTTGTTTGAGTCTCACCATTAATTGCCAGCGTTCACCAGCAGAAAATGCTAGTGGCAGAGGTTTATACCAGTTTAAAAGAATCTTGCGAGGAAGGATAATATCGGTCATTTTATCGGGCTTAAATTCAAAACGGATTGACTTACCATTATCCTTGGGTACATTAGCAATTATGCCCGTGATCATAAGGTCGTTACCATCTAATTTTGGTAACAGCCGGTCATTGAGTACATTATTAGCTTGCATCAGTGCCCACAGGCCACCCAGTAAAACATAGGCTAATAATCGAGTTTTAGCAAATATGAGTAGGATGACTGCCGAGACGATCATCACCCACAACCAGAATGAATGAGGTAAACTGGGCAATTGTAAAAACAATAAGCAACCCAACATAAATGAAATGGCAGTTTTAATCATATATCCCTATAATGACGGCCGACTTAATCGTAATATGAGACGCTATGCCTCGTAAATTCCTTAAACGCTTTTTGCCTGACCATAAAACTATGCAGCAGCATCCGCATCTCCAGAAGTTTGGTCAACGTATTACCGATCCCAAACTATGGTACCTCAATCGGCGCTCCATCGCTGGCGGTGCAGCAGCAGGCTTATTTGTTGGCTTTATGCCGGTGTTAGGGCAAATGTTTATAGCCGTAGCACTAGCGATTTTTTTCCGCGTTAATCTGCCTATTGCTGCAATGGGCGTATGGATTACCAATCCTTTGACATTCGCCCCCATTTATTTTTTCAATTATAAAGTGGGCGCATGGGTACTCGATGTTCCCTTAGGACAATATGCTTTCACTATGACATGGGAATGGTTCACCCATGAATTTTTAGCTATTTGGCAGCCCTTGCTACTAGGTAGTCTCATTAGTGGCGTAACGGGGGCATTGTTAGCCATTTTATTTGTTCGCTTATTATGGCGTCTAATGGTGATACGTAGCTGGCTTGAAAGAAAGAAAAAAGCGACGCCTAAAGACTAAGACTACCATCTAATATAGTAAATGTTTTATCCATACGAGTCGCAAGTTCATTATCATGAGTCACTATCACTAGTGCTGTACCAAGCGACTCATTCAATTCTAAAATTAAATCAAAAATGGCTTGTGCTGTGCGATGATCTAAATTGCCAGTAGGTTCATCAGCCAGTAAACAGTCAGGCTTAGTGATTAACGCGCGCGCTAGGGCGGCACGTTGACGTTCACCACCTGATAATTCACTAGGTTTATGGCCGAGACGATGACCTAAACCTACTTTGATCAGTAGTGCTTCAGCTTGTTGTTGTGCCTGTTTCGGTGATATACCACCGATAACGAGCGGAATAGCGACATTTTCGACCGCTGTAAACTCAAGTAATAAATGATGAAACTGATAAACAAACCCTAAACTCTGATTGCGCAACTTACTTAAGCTGTTGACCGATAGCGTATTAATGTCTTGGCCATGAATTTCTACCTTACCACTACTGGGTTCATCTAATCCACCTAGTAAATGCAAAAGTGTACTTTTCCCTGAGCCAGAACTGCCCACTATTGCGATCTTATCTCCTTTGTTAATGCTTAGATTGATGTCATTAAGCACCTCAGTATCTAAGTCGCCATCAGAAAAACGCTTGGTAAGTTGACTGCATTGAATAACCGCTGGTTTAGTCATAACGTAGTGCCTCTGCTGGGCGTATTTGAGCTGCACGCCATGAAGGATAAATAGTAGAGAGCAATGACAGTACAAATGCGGTCAAGCCTATTACGGTGACATCATTCCATTGTAAATCAGAAGGTAAACTACTGATGTAATAAACGTCGGCAGGTAGAAATTGATAACCCAATATGTTTTCTACACCAGCAATAATTGATTCGACATTAAGTGCCAATGTCACGCCACCCAAGACCCCTAATAAAGTGCCAAATAAGCCAATTAGCGTGCCCTGCACCATAAAAATAGTCATGATACTTTTGGGTGTCATGCCTAAGGTTCTTAATATTGCGATATCGGATTGTTTGTCAGTGACCATCATGATCAAGGTCGAGACAATATTGAATGCCGCCACAGCTACAATCAGCAGTAAAATGACGAACATTACAATTTTTTCAGTTTTCAGTGCCCGAAAAAAGTTAGCATGCTGATAAGTCCAATCTGCCGCGCGATAATTCGCTGGTAAGGTCATCATCAAATCGCGAGTAATATTCGGTGCCTGATAAACATCATCTAATTTGAGACGTAATCCTGTTACAGCATTAGGAATACGAAATAGCTTAGCGGCATCCTCAATATTCATAACGGCTAAGGCGCTATCATATTCATACATACCAATTTCGAATATGCCGACAACATCAAGTCGTTTAAGACGGGGGATGATACCCGCTGGTGTGGGACTGACATCAGGGGTGATCAAGGTTACCTTATCGCCCGTTGCTACGCCCATAGCAATGGCTAAATCTTTACCGAGAATAACGCCAAAACTACCTGGGCTTAGCGCAGAAAATTGACCTTGGATGATTTTGTCACCAATCGTCGACACTCGACCTTCTAAATTGGGATTAATACCGCGGATTTGAGTACCACGCACATTACTACCTTGGCTCAGCATCGCTTGGCCTTCAACGAATGGCGCGGAATCAACAACGTGCGGTTGATCCGTAATTAAGCCCTGTAGGCTTTGCCAGTCGTTGAGTGTGCCATTGGCACCTGTAATAAAGGCGTGAGATGTCATGCCTAAGATACGAGTACGTAATTCTTTTTCAAAACCATTCATCACCGACAACACCGTGATTAATGCTGCTACACCGAGAGCAACGCCAAGCATGGAGGATAGTGATATAAATGAAATGAAGTGATCACGACGTTTGGCGCGGGTATACCGCAAACCGATGTAGACACTTAAAGGTTTAAACATGGCGTTTTAATTACTACTTTATGAAGAGATGATAGCCCACACTTGAAAGTGTGAGCTTATCTTAAAGGCTTAGCCTACTTAGCATAAACTGTTTTTGTGCCGCTTTCGCTACCCAATAACAATACATCAGCAGGCCGCATGGCAAATAATCCATTGGCAACCACACCAACAATATTATTCAATTCTTTCTCTAGTTTAATCGGCTCCATGATGTCTAAGCCATGAACATCTAAAATGACATTACTGTTATCGGTGATAAAACCTTCACGGTAAACTGGTTGGCCTCCCATTTTGACAATTTCACGAGCTACATAACTGCGTGCCATGGGCACGACTTCAACGGGCAAGGGGAATGTACCTAAAATATCAACTAACTTGCTTTCATCTGCAATACATACAAATTTATCACTAGCGGCCGCGATAATCTTTTCGCGTGTTAATGCACCACCACCGCCTTTAATTAATTGCAAATTATGGTTAGATTCATCAGCACCATCAACATAAATTGCGATCTGACCCGCTGAATTTAAATCAAATACTTCAATACCATGAGCTTCTAAGCGTTCAGTTGAAACGATAGAGCTAGAAACCGCACCTTCAATTTTATGTTTAATAGTCGCTAAAGCATCAATAAAATGATTAACCGTTGAGCCCGTACCTACACCCACGATGCCATTGGTATCAATGTGCTCTAGAGCAGCATAAGCAGCTTGTTTCTTCATTTCATCAGCAGTCATTACATATTCCTTATTATTTAATTTGGTAAATTATCTCAGCAATTATAGAGATAAATCAGAGGCAGTGTTAACGTAAGCACTATTATTGATTAACTATAGTGAAGAATTGTGTGGTCATGCTGACTGAATATGTCGAAAAAATCCTGAAAGCGCGCGTATACGATGTGGCCATTGAAACGCCGCTCGATATTATGCCGCGATTATCTAAGAAAACGAATAATACCGTGTTGTTAAAACGCGAAGATTTGCAGCCTGTGTTTTCATTTAAACTGCGTGGTGCATATAACCGTATGAGTCAATTGTCTGCGGAAGAACGCGTGCAAGGCGTAGTGGCGGCATCCGCGGGTAATCATGCGCAAGGCGTGGCATTATCAGCAGAAAAAATGGGGATCTCAGCACTCATTGTTATGCCTAAAACAACACCGCCGATTAAAATTGAGGCAGTGCAATCGTATGGTGCTGAGATCATCTTACATGGCAATAGTTATGATGAAGCTTGCGCTTACGCCATAAACATTGCCAAGGAACAAGGTCGTACCTTCATTCATCCTTATGATGATCCTGAAGTGATTGCTGGTCAAGGTACTATTGCCATGGAAATCATGCGACAACATCCAGATCCTATACATGCGATTTTTGTACCGGTGGGTGGTGGCGGTTTAATTGCAGGGATCGCCGCTTATATAAAAGCCTTCTGGCCTGAAATAAAAATTATTGCCGTTGAACCTGCTGATGCGGCAAGTTTAAAAGCAGCATTAGAAGCCGATGAACGGGTAGTGCTTGATCAAGTCGGATTGTTTGCCGATGGCACCGCCGTAAGGCAGATCGGAGCTGAACCATTCAGAATAGCGCGTAAAACCGTAGATGAAGTAGTAGTCGTAGACAGTGATGAACTCTGCGCTGCCATCATGGATATATTTGATGATACGCGGTCGATTGCCGAGCCTTCTGGTGCACTCGCGGTTGCCGGAGCTAAAAAATATATTGCTCGTGAAAAACTAAAGAATGAACATGTGGTAGTGATTGATAGTGGCGCCAATATCAACTTTGATCGCCTACGTCATGTGGCAGAGAGGGCCGAATTAGGCGAGCGACGTGAAGTATTGCTTGCGGCCACGATTGATGAACAGCCAGGTAGTTTTCAACTATTTTGCCAAACATTGTCAGACCGAGGCATAACAGAGTTTAACTATCGCTATGCAGATAATCAGCAGGCACAAGTATTTGTCGGTGTTAGATTAACGGGTGGAGATAGCGAACGTCAGGCCTTGTTTACTAGCCTTGATAAGGCTGGTTATCAATGGACGGATTTCAGCGACAATGAAATGGCAAAACTGCATGTTCGATACATGGTTGGTGGTCATGCGCCGCAAGTTGAAGATGAACGATTATTTCGATTTGAATTCCCTGAACGTCCAGGTGCCTTATTACGATTTTTAACACGCATCGGTCAACGCTGGAATATTAGCTTATTTCATTATCGTAATCATGGCGCCGCTTATGGTCGTATTTTGGTTGGTGTGCAAGTGCCTGATAATGAACAAGCAGACTTCCAAGAATTTTTAGATGAACTTGGCTACCAATATTGGCAAGAATCCGATAATCCTGCTTACGATTTATTTTTAAAATAATAGAAAAAAGCATCTTTGTGGGTGTTTGGAGTTAGAGAACGGCGGATTATTAATAGACTTAGTTTTATAGGTTACTTTTCGCTTGCGTAAAATATTAAGGGCTGTATAATTCCATCGCTTAACGGCAGGCGCGTAGCTCAGTTGGTTAGAGCACTACCTTGACATGGTAGGGGTCGGTGGTTCGAATCCACTCGTGCCTACCAGTTAATACTAATTAATTTTATTTTAGGTTAACTGGTTTTCTGAACGTTGTTAAAAAAGTTTGGAAAAACGGTTACCAGAATCAGGTAATTCAACTGTTCTCCAAATATATACCCATCAAGATCAGTCATTCACTAGAATGACCACACAATGTTTGGATCTGTTTAATGTTCCGACTTTGTGCTGACGAAAATACCCACTTAAACTTAAAAAGTTTATGGAATATAACGGGATTATCAATCCATTATTCCTCCGTACTCCCATGGCTTAATTTAATCTCTTCAATCCTTTCTTTGCCAGAAACTGCATGCCATGCTGAAACACCTCCATTTCGTAAAATATCAACATTGATTTAAATTTATTATTTAAATGTAAGTATTCGATAGTAATAAATAGACAACTAGTACTAAAGTACAGTATCTAATTAATCTCACTGCTTTATTATAGTTGTAAAGTAAGAGGAGCAATAACCTCACGATAGTTTAATGTTCAAGTTTTAAAGGAAAGAATTAATCATGGCTACAGAAATCGGTTTTATCAAAGGGCTTATCGGTTCAGCAATTGCCACAGCTGCTGACGGTTCACAGCGTACATTACAAGTAGGCGATAAAATTTTCGCCAATGAACTTGTTAACACCGGTGCAGCAGGTGCCGTTGAGATTGAATTTACTGACGGTAGCATCATGGATCTTGGCAGAAACTCACAAGCGGTATTAGACAACGAAGTGTTTGATCCACAACAAGCCATGCAAGCACAAACGCAAGTACAAGATGATGTTGAAGCATTACAACAAGCCTTGGTAGATGGAACAGATCCTACCCTAGTTGGTGAGGCGACGGCTGCAGGTGCAGGAACACAAACAGATGGCAATGAAGGTCATACACCCGTCATCGTAGAATTTTTGGCACCCATAGCTGATGTTGTTAGTGGATTTGAAACAACCGGCCCTGGCGGCTTAGCGCTACCTGAAATCGTTACCGAAGATGTATTTGATGATGTACCTGTAGCCATTGAC
>JBLIKM010000003.1:0-22473 GCA_047636295.1 Methylophagaceae bacterium | reverse complement strand
GTAGTTGGTTTCCCAAGTGTCAAATTCACTAGAATTATTGGGATGGTTGCTACCCGTACCGGAGATATCATAGGTTTTACGTTCTACATTACTTAATACGTCACTTGGTACGGTTACTCCTGATGTACCGCCGGCTCTAGTGCAAGTTGGTCCTGAGCCACCATTTAAACATCTTGATCCTGCGACAGGGCGTTCTATAGATACCCATTCCCAAATACGATAAGTGCTGTCATTGAGTACACGCATCAGTGGTTGACCTGTGTAGCTTAATGAGACGTTAGCAAATAGGTGGCGAGTGCCGATAGTAGGTTGGCTAAGAGGAGTATAGTTACTTATGTTATAACCATTTATTGCAGTACTGGTATATTCTTTACCCCAGCTGTGGGCATCTTGCGGAATAAAGGCGCGTTTAAGTACTGTTTGTGAGGTGCTATCGCTTGAACGGAAACCACCATAAAGTACTTTACGTAAGGCATCCATTCGGCTGGTTGTCACATAGTTTAGAAAATCACCACTCCAATTTCCAGAACATTGTTTGTTTACCGTTTCAGATGCAGGAACAAATAGGTTTGAGCTATAATTATAGCATTTGTATGAATCAAAATAACCGAAATAATCGATTGCAGGATCGAAACCAATGTCAAGTTGACCGTCATCGTTTAAATCAGATGCATCGTTATACGCCTCATAATAAAGTTTATGGTCACGGCCCATTGTCAACATTACGATGGGTGGCACCCCATTCGTTAGAAATAGAGGATACTGAGCGATAGATGTAACTGCCCAAGCATTGCTCGCAGATAAAACCAGCATCAGTATGGGCAATATAAATATCTGTAGGTAATTTTTTTTCATGATCAATTCCTCTATGTAGAACATAGTGTTTTATCTTTTATACGTTGTTTGTAACATGACAACTGCGGTATCGGTACCGCCTACAGCTTGCGATGTTATTCTGTAATATCGATTTTCAAGTGCCACACCGGCTTCGAGGCTACCACCGGTATCATTAACAGGTAACAGTTCTTCAATAATATAGAGCGGCTTAGCTGCCACATTGGATAAACTATTTAAATATTCCCTAACTTCGTTACTGGTTTTGGTCCAAACAACTCGTTCCCATTGTGATGACCCCGACACCGTAGGCTTATATAGTCCAAGTGTTGTGCCATCGAATACCGGTAACACAGGCGTTGTGCGAAGATAGGTTTCTCCTGCTCTTACGCCTGCCTCAGCGGCTTGAAATGCCATATTTCTATCTTTGTAATTACCCGCCATCTTTTCTTCTAAGATAGTGGTATTCATACTGCTGATAGCAAGTAACGTCATAAGTAATAACATAATCAAACTGATGACTAGTGCGACACCTTGTTGTTTGGTTGAATAATGCTCATACATTTCTATTGCACCCGATTTCTTATGGCGATTGTCGTTGAGAAGACTCTTCTAAGACGACCTTCTGTTCCTGTAATGGTGCCACCATTGAAGTCGACTGTTTGGCTGCTAGTCGTTAAATTGGTATCTAAAGTTTGTGCTAAAATATTGATTTGAGCACCAATTACTTTATCCCACTCAGTTGCATCGTTGATGACTTTAGCTGTTACATAGCGATCTACGATATCGTCATCATTATCATCTGCACCGTAAAGTACTTGGAAATTTTCGATGCCTTCAATTAATTCTGATGGATTACTTGCTCCGGAAGCCGCTGTTAAATCGTATGACCAAAGAGCAGGGTTACCGTTAGTCCCAAGTCGTATAAAGTAAGTGATCGCAGAAAATTTGAATAGTTCTGCATCATAGTTATAAAGTTTGACATTTCCTGTTCCACAGGACCCTGTGCCAACAGATGCATTATCTATACAGAAATGAGTGCTACCGTTGCCAGTTGCAGAATGAGCTATGTTTTGAGATGTACTACTAGAAGTAATAGTACTTGCATTTGTTGCTCTGAAAATATGTGCATCTTCACAGTCAGCTATCATCAAAATGTCTCCTGCAGATATATTGCAAGAATTAGGAGCAGCCACTTGGATCTGAGCGCTTGAGCTTCCAACGTTTCCTGTTAGTGTTGCCCCGCAGCCAGTGCCACGCTGCAATGTTATTACATCCGTTCCACCAACTACTGTTCCTAATGAGGCGGGAAGAGCGGGACTCCATGTGGTAGAAGTTGATGCTTCACTGCCTGTAATAATAGTATCAGCGGACATCTCAGCTGGCACAGGCGCATTAGCTATTAGATTAACATTCATTTTTTCTATTGATCTACAGCCTGCATAACCTGCAGAACGAATATCTCGAGACAGTACTTCTAGTGAAAACCGTGCGTTGTCTTGGAGTCGAGAATGGGCATCAGTGACTCGGTAGGTCTGTTTGTTTGCTACAAATACTTGAGTTACTCCTGCTACCAGTAGTAAACCCAGTACCAGTGCAATCATTAGCTCTATAAGTGTGAAGCCCCTTTGTCGATTGTGTATTTGAATAAAACTCATCGTTCACTACTCACGGTAAATGATTGTGCTGCGTTGCCTTCGCTACCGCGAGAATCATCCCACTGAACTACGACTGTAACAATGTCACCACTCATTGCTATGGAACCATCACCAACTGGTAACTCGTTAGATAAAACGGTGGTCCAATCCATCAGATCCCTATCTTTGAGTGTTGACCCAGAGGGTGTTGCAGCTAATGCTAAGGTATAGTCAGCAGTTCGGTTTAACCGCATCCTATCTATAATATCGTAAGCTAGAATAGTAGCAGATGTTCTGTATTGAGCACTGTGATTGTTTTTAAGGCTAAGCATTTGTAAATTTGCTAGGCCTAGTAATCCTACTGCTAACACAAAAACCGCTATCATGACTTCTAGTAGCGTGAAACCTGTGTTGTTGGATTTTGTAATGCGAATTTGATTTGTCATCATTATGTGCAACTTGTTAAATCAGATGGATTAGCTGTTCTGACGCGACCTGAGTTAGAAACGACAAGACCTTTTGACTTTGTGATGCCACGGCCGTCACACAGTGTGAATGTGGAGTTGTATCCAATGGCAAACCCATCAGCTTTATAAGTTACACGATTTTTTCCTGGAAATATGAGGGTATTGCCAGTACTTAATACTGAATTTACTCGAATAATAGTATCGTCAGGATTGCCAGCTTCTACAGCGCCATTGCCATTATTGTCAACAAAAACGATCCAACCTTGCTGCCACTCACCTCCGCATGCTGTACCGTTAGCGCTTTTACATACAGTTACTGTTAGTGAGCGCTTGATAGCTTCACTTCGCGCTAGATTAAGAGATGCTGAAAGTCCATTAATTTGTGTGGTTAAACGGCTATCCTTTATGATGTCATTAAAACTAGGTGCTGCAAGCCCAAGCAAAATAGTTGCCACTGCTAAAGTGATCATAAGTTCAATGATCGTGAAGCCTTTAATTGTTGGTCTTAATTTAGTCATCACCATGCCTAGTCTCATCCTTCCCTTAAGCATATCCCCATTCCTACAAGATTGTAAAGACTAGCCCTTACAATCGATGTGAACTTGTTCTCGGTTTATAAGGATAGTTGCAATTAACATTATTTTTTGTAAAGAGGCATCGATAAAAAATAGATAAATATTGATGTCTAAGTCTCTCATTAATACTTTATTTAATTGTTTTGGTTGAAAGACTCATGATATCGATCATCAAACTCTTCAGCAGTAAAGTGATGATTCTGCGTACCATGCTGTTCAATTTTAATGGCACCCAATAAAGAAGCAATTCGGCCCGTCGTTGCCCAATCTTTACCATGCATGATGCCGTGGATTAAACCGGCACGATACGCATCGCCACAACCGGTAGGATCGGCTAGTTTTGATGTTTTAGCTGAAGGAATATCTAGTCGTTTACCCTCAGTATATATATGTGAACCTTCACCGCCTCGGGTGATGATTAAGGCTTCAACGTGTTCAGCAATTTCGTGAGGAGATAAACCTGTACGATCTTGGAATAATTGGGCTTCATAATCATTCAAGGTGATATACGTTGCTTGTTTGGTAAAGGTCATTAAATCTTCACCATCAAACATGGGTAAACCTTGGCCTGGATCAAAAATGAATGGAATGTTGGCCTCATGTAATTGTTGAGCATGTTTAATCATGCCATCACGACCATCTGGAGAGACGATGGCAAGGGTAATGTCTTTCGCTTCACTGATATTTGTCTCATGGGCTAAGTTCATTGCGCCCGGATGAAATGCGGTGATTTGATTATCATCTATATCCGTAGTGATAAAGGCTTGAGCGGTGTAGTTACCTTTTTTAACATGAACATGGCGACGACTAATATGATGTTGGTCCATCCATGTTGCATAGCTGGTGAAGTCACTACCCACTGTGCCCATTGGCACGGGTTCATCCCCTAAAAGTTTTAAGTTATAAGCAATATTACCTGCACAGCCACCAAATTCCCGGCGAAGATTAGGTACCAGAAAGGATACGTTTAACATGTGTACTTTATCTGCCAAGATGTGGTTTTTGAATTGATCAGGAAACACCATGATGGTGTCGTAGGCGAATGAGCCACAAATGAGTGCTGACATATGGTTGTCCTTAAGGTTTAGTTTGATAATATTGGGTTACATTGTTAGTAGGTCGGTATTGTAACCTGCCTAGTATTATTTTTCGAAGGTGTTAAGTTGGTTTTGGTCAGTGCTAATAGTGAGCTTACCTTTTAAAAAAGACTGTAAATGATGGCCGACAATTTCATTACGCCAACCTTGTAATAAAGGTATATCTGTTTCACCTGCCACCATATGTTCGATATCTTTGCGAGAGGCTATAGCCGCAGGTGCAATTTCCTGCTCAATACAATATTTTCTGAGCAAGGACATTAGAGCATCAACAATAGAATCTTGTTGTGGGGTCAGCAGTTGGGCTTTTTTAACGGTAGGCCATAAGTCTTTTGGTAAGGCTTTAGCTAACGCTATTTCTGCCAGTAACTCTTTGCCGTGGCGGTTGATTGTATTGGATTCCAAACCGCGAATTAAGCTGAATTTGTCTAATGTCTCAGGTGCTAATTTAGCCAAATCGAGCAACACATCATCTTTTAAAATCCAGCGGCGAGGGCGATTTGATGACACCGCCCGTTGTTCGCGCCATGAGGCTAGGCGTTGTAATATGGCTAATTGAATACCTTTAAGACGGCCAAACCCTTTTACTTTCCGCCACATGGTTTCGGGTTTAACCATATAAGTATCGATACTGGTTAAAATTGCAAAATCATCATCAAGCCAATGAGTACGTTTTTTGTCAGCCAATTGTTGGCTAAGTAGTTTGTAGACATCACGTAAGTAACGGACATCGTCTGCGGCGTAGTCAATTTGATCAGGATCTAAGGGCCGTTTAGTCCAATCTGTGCGTGAATGTGCTTTATCTAGTTCCACATTGATACACATTTTGACAAGGTTGCCATAACCAATTTGATCCCCATAACCTAACACCGTGGCAGCAAGTTGAGTATCAAATACATTGGTCGGCAGTTCATTTCGAATCAGATATAACAATTCTAGATCTTGGCGGGCGGCATGAAAGACTACGACGATATCTGGATTGTAGATAAGATCTAAAATCGGTGTTAAATCAGCGAGTGCAATAGGATCGATGCAAGCAATAGTATTTTCAGTGGCAACTTGAATCAGACATAATTGAGGTGAGTAGGTTTTTTCACGCAAGAACTCAGTATCAACTGTCATCCATGTAGTGTGAGCAATTTGTTGGCAAAAGCTACTAAGTTCGGCGGCGGTATCAATATATTGAACTGTCATTGTGAAGAAAATCTTGCTGAAAATAAAAGGTACAGTATAGCGACTTTAATATATGAAGGCCTTCGCTAGAGAATATTTTTGCGGAAATAGCTGAAAATTACTGTTGTCTAAGCTTTTTTTCAATGTCGTGTTGGTCAAAAGGCCAGCCGATATCGGTATTATCAGGAAACTGCACGACTGGAATACGGAGACCATATCGTTGTACAAGTTCATCATCATCAGCAATCTCAGTCGCTATTATGGTGAGTTGATGATGTCGGGCTAAGGTCTGCAAAAGGGTGTCTGCTAGTTCACAAAGATGGCAACCTGTGGTGGTATAGAGGATAAGGGCGGTCATTTTTCTAATAAACGCGGCATAAGATCAATAAAGTTACAGGGACGATGACGAGCATCGAGTTGTTCTCTTAAAATATCATTCCAGCCTGTTTTACATGCACCGCTAGAACCCGGTAGGCAGAAAATGAAGGTGCCATTGGCTACGCCACCGATTGCACGAGATTGAATGGTGGATGTTTTAATATCTTGAAATGAAATCTGGCGGAATAGTTCTCCAAAGCCGGGTATCTCTTTATCAAGTAATATTTGTACTGCTTCAGGTGTGCCGTCTCGGCCGGTCAAACCTGTACCGCCTGTGGTAATGACGGCATCGATATCTGGATCGGCAATCCACTGTGAAATAATTGCGCGGATTTGGTAGGTGTCATCTTGGACGATTTGTTGCGCTGCAAGTTGATGACCCACTTTTAATACACCTTCGCGCAGAACTTTTCCTGATGTGTCATTCTCTGATGTACGGGAATCAGAGATAGTAAGTAAGGCAATGTTAATTGGGGTGAAGCTACGTTCCATAATATATAACTCTGCAATATAAGTAAGCCTAGCAGTATAATCTTGCTATGTCTTATGGTCTATCATTTAACAAAGGATATTATTATGAAGAAATTATTATTAGTGGCCGCAATAAGTGTCAGCTTAGCGGGTTGTGCTACGAATGATCCTAATCAGCGTGCTAAAACGGGCGCCGCTGTTGGTGCTGTTGCCGGCGCCTTATTAGGTCATTCAATTAGAAACGATAAAGAAGGTCTACTTATCGGTACAGCAGTAGGTGCAATGGCGGGTGCGGGTGTTGGCCATTATATGGATAATCAACAACAAGAAATGGAAGCAGCATTAGCATCTGAACAAGCAGCACATAATATTGAAGTGCAACGCTTAAAAGATGAAAGCCTAAAGATTGATGTATCGAGTGAAATATCCTTCGATTTTGGCAGTGCCGCATTAAAATCAACGTTTATGTCAACCTTAATGAAAGTATCTGATATTTTACAACGCTATCCAAACACCGTTGTTCATGTAGTAGGTCATACCGACAGTGTGGGCTCAGACAGTTATAATATGCAGCTTTCACAACAACGGGCGGCATCGGTAGTTAATTATTTTGCTTCTAGAGGTATTCCATCTGATCGTCTAGTGACAGTCGGTCGTGGTGAGATGGAACCGAGAGCAACCAACGATACCGAAGCCGGTCGTCAATTAAATCGTCGAGTAGAAATATATGTCAAACCCATCATCGAAGGGCAAGAATCAAAAGCATTCCAAACACCGCAAAGTAGCCAATACTGATCGTAGTAACAGCAATTCATCACGTAATGATCTGATCTTTGGTTTACATGCAATACAGGCCGCGCTTGAAATGCCTGTAACGCGTGTGACCGAAGTTTGGTTGTCAGAAGAACGTCATGATGATCGTATTGCAGCGATTGTTGAAGCCGCTAAGCCACACGATATTTCAATTCGCAAAGTGGACAGTGACCAGTTAGACGAGATGGCACCAGATGCTAGGCATCAAGGCGGTGTAGCACGTTGTACACCATTACGTGATTTAGATGAAACAGATCTAGATAAAATACTGGATGATCTTAAAGGCGCTCCATTTTTATTAATATTGGATGGTGTACAAGATCCGCATAATTTAGGTGCTTGTATGCGATCAGCTGAAGCAGCCGGTGCGCATGCAGTCATTGCGCCAAAAGATCGCGCTTCAAGTTTAACCAGTACCGCGTTAAAAGTATCAAGTGGTGCCGCTGAGCGTTTACCCTTTATACAAGTGACCAATTTGGCGCGTGTTTTGCGCGATTTGCAACAGCGAGGAATTTGGGTGGTAGGAACGTCGGGCGAAAGTGATGTGACACTTTATCAGGCTGACTTGAAAGGACCTTTAGCTATTGTACTTGGCGCTGAGGGCCGCGGTATTCGACGTTTGACTCGTGAGTATTGCGATCACGTCATGTATATCCCTATGCAGGGCGGAGCGGAAAGTTTGAATGTTTCAGTGGCAGCAGGTGTGTGTTTATTTGAAGCATTTAGACAACGTAACTTGTGATTATGTAACAACATAACGTAAAATTATCAATTGCCTTTGATTTAGTTAGATATCGGCAAAACTCCTTGCCTCGATAGTTGGGGCTGTATAAACCGTGAGGAGCTCTATATGAGACATTACGAAATCGTGTTTCTGGTCCACCCTGATCAGAGTGAACAAGTACCTGTAATGGTTGAAAAATACCAGCAGATGCTAACAATCAATGGTGGTGTTGTGCATCGCTTCGAAGACTGGGGTCGCCGTCAATTGGCTTACCCAATCAATAAAATTCATAAAGCACACTACATTTTAATGAATGTGGAATGTGGTATTGAACAATTGAATGAAGTTACTACTGCTTTCCGTTTCAATGACGCTGTTATTCGTAATCTTGTCGTATCTACTGATGGAGCGGTCACTGAACCTTCTCCAATGATGCGCAAAGATGAAGAAGAAAAACCGCGTAGACGCGATAACGCTTAAAACCCAAGGAGCATACAATGGCACGTTTTTTTAGACGTAGAAGATTTTGTCGCTTCACCGCTGAAGGTGTTAAGCAAATCGATTATAAAGATGTAACTTTATTGAAAAATTACATCACGGAAACAGGAAAAATTGTTCCTAGTCGTATTACAGGTACTAAAGCACGTTACCAACGTCAGCTTTCAACATGTGTGAAACGTGCGCGTTTCCTAGCGTTGATTCCTTACTGTGACATGCATAAGTAAAACGTATTGTTATCCGAAACATCGAATCGAAATAAAGCGTAAGTAAATGTTGCAGAGTATTGCTCTATTTTCAATGCAAGGTCGCTGGCAAGCTGCCGGTGTAATTGCATTACTTTCGGTTGCCGCGTTGATGTTGCCGCCCTTTAGCTATTTAGCGAGTGGGGTTATTGTCCTCAGTACTTTACGTATGGGGCCAAAAGAAGGAATGAAGATCGTTGTAGCAACCACCGCTTTATTTACATTATTAGCAGGGTTGTTACTAGATAAGTTCTTTATCTCTGGATTGTTTTTAATATCAAGTTGGCTGCCTATTTTTGGCGTTAGTTGGGTATTGGGTTATACACGGTCGTTGGCTATGAGTTTATTAGCTGCGACGGGCTTAGGTATAATGGTCGTATTAGGTTTTTATTTAGTCTTATCCGACCCCGTTATGTGGTGGCAACAGTTGATTGAACCACTTGCAGAAACCTTAGCTGTGCAGCCGGGTTGGCAGTTTGATCAAGCACAAACACAAACGATAGTATTGAATTTATCAAGCATGATGACCGGTTTAATGGCAGCAGGGTTGAGTCTCAATATAATGTTGGGTTTGTTGATTGGACGGTCATGGCAAGCTAAGTTGTATAATCCTGGTGGTTTTGCGAGTGAGTTTCAACAGCTACGGCTTGGCAAGTCTGTCGCGATATTGACTATCGTCATGATGGTGGTGACGGCATTGCCTTTAGGTGATGGTGTGGCAATTTTGCAAGCATGTTTGCCAGTGTTGTTGGTTGTGTTTACTTTGCAGGGATTGTCAGTGGTACATGCCGCTGTCAAACAACAAAAAAGACAGTCATTTTGGTTGGTAGCCGTATATGTGTTACTGCTTGTGATGATGCCGCAGATGGTGGTGTTACTCACAATAATAGGTGTTTTGGAACAATGGTTTAATTTTCGTCGGCTTTCAATAGAAAGCGGCGAGTGACTTTAAAGAGCAGTGTTTCACTGCGAATGAGGGTAGAACAATGCAAGTAATTTTGCTAGAAAAAATGCAGAAGCTTGGAAACCTAGGTGATGAAGTTTCAGTTAAATCTGGCTTTGGACGTAATTTCCTAGTGCCTAAAGGTAAAGCTTTATCTGCAAACAAACGTAACAGAGAAATCTTTGAAACGCGCCGTGCAGATCTAGAAGCAGCCGCAACTAAATTGCAAGGTGAAGCTGAAGTACGTAAAGCGAAACTAGCTAAGGCTGGTGATGTAAACATCTTGGCTAATGCTGGAATCGAAGGCAAGCTGTTTGGTTCAGTTGGTTCATCAGATATTACTGATGTATTGAATGCCGCTGGTGCTGATATTGACCGTAATGAAGTACGCCTTCCTGAAGGTCCATTACGTCATACAGGTGAATACGATATTACTATTCAACTGCATGCTGATGTATTTGCTGTTGTTAAAGTAAATGTTACATCTGAAGCTCAATTACAAGCGCAAGCTGAAGCAGAAGATGCTAATGAAGCAAGAGCAAAAGCGTTGGAAGAAGCTGAAGCGATTGCTAAAGCTCAAGAAAACGAAGCATAGAAGTAAGACCAATGGAGTCGAGTTAATCTCGGCTCCATTACCTAATTTTAGCTAGACCAAGAGTAACGTGGTTTAGCTGTCCAAAAATAATGTAGGTAAACATGACTGGGTGACTGCTGTGGATGATGATTTAAACTATCCTGAATCCTATACGGATATGGCGACACAAGCACTCAAGATCCCGCCGCATTCCATTGAAGCTGAGCAATCTGTGCTGGGCGGTCTCATGCTGGATAACACTAGCTGGGAGAAAGTAGCTGACTTATTAGTCGATCATGATTTCTATCGCCGTGATCATCAGCTTATCTTTCGTGGAATAACTGCATTATTTGAAAAATCACAGCCCGTTGATGTCATTACCTTAGCTGAATGGCACGACACCCGTGGTGAGCTTGAGATGGTGGGTGAATTGGCATATCTGGGTATGTTAGCTCGCAATACACCGAGTGCAGCCAATATTGTGGCTTATGCATCTATTGTCCGTGAGCGCTCAATTCTTCGCCAATTGATCGCTATCGGCACCACAATTTCTAATGATGCGTTCAATCCTGAAGGTCGTAGCAGCGAAGAAATGCTCGACCAAGCAGAACGTCAAGTATTTGAAATTGCTGAAAAAGGTGCAAAACGAAGTGGTGGTTTTATTCAGGTAAAACAAGTACTGAGTAAAGTTGTTGATCGTATTGATACGTTATTTGAGAATGATAGCCCGATTACTGGCCTGTCTACCGGATTCACCGATTTCGATATGCAAACCTCTGGTTTACAACCTGCTGATTTAGTTATTGTCGCGGGCCGACCCTCAATGGGTAAAACCACATTTGCAATGAATCTGGCTGAGAATGCTGCGATTAAAAGCAAACAACCGGTTGCAGTATTTAGTATGGAGATGCCGGCAGATGCACTTGCAATGAGGATGTTGTCATCACTCGGTCAAATCGATCAACACCGCCTACGTACAGGCCGTTTAAATGATGATGATTGGCCTCGTTTAACGTCCGCTATCGCTTTATTGAATGAAGCCCCTCTATTTATTGATGATACACCCGCATTAACTGTAACCGAATTACGAGCACGTGCTCGTCGTTTGAAGCGCGAACACGGACTGAGTTTAATTGTGATCGATTATATTCAGTTGATGCAAGGCAGTGGTAAAGCAGGTGAGAATAGAACAACGGAAGTCTCTGAAATATCTCGATCGTTGAAAGCATTAGCAAAAGAGCTTGAAGTGCCGGTGGTGGCCTTGTCACAGCTCAATCGTAGTTTAGAGCAACGGCCAAATAAACGGCCAATCATGTCCGATTTACGTGAGTCAGGTGCGATCGAGCAAGATGCGGATTTAATTGTATTTATCTATCGCGATGAAGTGTATAACGAAGATTCAACCGATAAGGGTAAGGCGGAAATACTTATCGCTAAGCAACGTAATGGTCCTATTGGTACTGTGGCATTGACTTTCCAAGGCAAATACACGCGTTTTGAGAATTTTGCCTATCAAAACTACGATGATTATGGTGAGCATTAATTGTGTCGTGTTATCCTGTCGCTCAGATCAACTTAGCTGCCCTGCAACATAATTTTGACCGTGTAAAACAACTAGCTCCGAATAGTAAAGTTATGTCGGTTATTAAAGCGGATGCTTATGGTCATGGTGCGATTCAAGTTGCACAAGCCTTGCACGACAGTGATGCCTTTGCAGTAGCCAGACTGTCTGAAGGTCTGCGATTACGGGCCGCAGGAATCCTCCAACCAATTGTAATCTTAGAAGGTGTGAATTCAGTAGCCGATCTGCAGTCCGCAGCTGAGAATTTTTTATCGGTCGTTTTTCATCATACTTACCAGCTGGAACTAATCTCGACAGCGAAGCTGACGATACCCTTAACTTTTTGTTGGTTGATGGTAGAAACGGGTATGCATCGCCTAGGGCTAGCCACTGCACAGCTCGATGATGCTTTGAACATTTTAAGTACAAGCCCTAATGTCGCGGGAGATATCGGCCTGATGAGTCATTTTTCTAGTTCGGACTTAGTCGATGATGCCAGAAATCAACAGCAACTAGACACGCTGATGGAATGTGCAAATCACTATGGTTTAAAAACGAGCATGGCGAACTCGGCAGCAATAATCTCCTTTACGGCGAGTCATCTTGGTTGGGTGCGACCTGGCATCATGCTCTATGGCGCATCACCTTTTGACGATCAAAAAGCACAAGATTTAGATCTAAAACCAGTGATGTTGTTAAGCGCTGAATTGATCGCTATTCACCCATTACAAGTGGGTGATAGAGTCGGCTATGGTGGCGACTGGATCGCCGATAAGCCAGGCCGTATTGGCATTGTCAGCATAGGTTATGGTGATGGCTATAGTCGCCATTTGTCTAATGTTGGCTCGGTATTGGTTCAGCAGAAAAGAGTACCGTTATTAGGTCGAGTCTCAATGGATATGGTTGCCATTGATTTATCAAATGTAAACAATATCACTGTAGGTGATGTAGTCACTATGTGGGGCAGCGAATTACTGACGGTGGATGAGATGGCACAGCAAGCGAATACCATTTCTTACGAATTGTTATGTCAATTAAACGAACGTGTAACAAGAGATTATCACCATGGCGAAACCTAAGCGCGTCTATCGTTGTAATGAATGTGGTGGACAAACACCACAATGGGCCGGACGTTGTGCCGAATGCAGCGCATGGAATAGTTTGGAAGAAGAGATTCAAGCCCCAGCATCAGCAGCGAGTCAATCTACCATAAGCCGTCATACAGGTTATGCCGGTGAGCAAAAAAATCAGGTTCAATCATTAAGTGAAGTGACGTCAGAACACGCGGTCCGTTGGACAACGGGCTTGGATGAGCTCGACCGCGTCTTAGGTGGTGGATTGGTGACAGGCTCGGTGGTGCTAATTGGTGGTGATCCGGGCATCGGGAAATCGACCTTATTATTGCAAGCGATGGCAATAATGGCCAAAAAGACCGGTGTTAGTCCCTTATATATAAGCGGCGAAGAATCCTTACAGCAGATACGTTTGCGTGCAGAACGTTTGCAATTGGAAAACTCGCCCGTAGATTTGATGGCTGAGACACATGCCGAGCAGATGATTGCCACTGCACAGGCTCGAAAACCGCAAGTGATGGTCATTGACTCTATACAAACCGTGTTCACCGAGTTATTACAGTCAGCGCCCGGTACTGTCGCCCAAGTGCGAGAAAGTGCCGCCCAATTAGTTCGTTTTGCTAAGTCTAGTGGTACAACGTTGATTTTAGTAGGTCATGTTACAAAACAAGGGGCAATAGCTGGGCCTAGGGTGCTCGAACATATGGTCGATACAGTACTGTATTTTGAAGGCGATACATCCAGCCGATTCAGAATATTACGGGCGGTGAAAAATCGTTTTGGGGCGATCAATGAACTTGGCGTGTTTGCGATGACGGAACTCGGTTTAAAAGAAGTCAGTAATCCTTCCGCTATTTTCTTATCACGGGGTGAAGCTGCATTAGCTGGCAGTGTTGTGACAGTGATTAGAGAAGGTAGTCGGCCAATGCTGGTGGAAGTACAAGCATTAGTTGATGAGAGCCCCTCAGGTAACCCGCGACGAGTATCAGTAGGACTGGATCAGAATCGTTTAGCCATGTTGCTCGCTATTTTGCATAGACACGGTGGTATTACCTGCAATGATCAAGACGTATTTATCAATGTGGTCGGTGGGGTGAAACTGAGTGAAACGGGCGCCGATCTAGCGGTATTAGCTGCCGTATTATCTAGTTTACGAAATAAAGCGGTACCGCAAGATTGGGTATTATTTGGTGAAGTGGGTTTGACAGGAGAGATCAGGCCAGTACAAGCGGGTGAAGAACGCATTCATGATGCGGCGAAACATGGCTTTAGTCATGCGATTGTACCGATTGCTAATGCGCCACGTAAAGTTATTAAAGGCATTAAGGTGACGGCTGTGAAACATTTGTCCGATGCAATTTCAGCGCTATTGGATCAATGATGCCAGTTCACGCTGTAGTAAACTTTCATCACCCAAATTAAGTGCGACTAGTCGCTTTAAATGACTAATACTATCTAAGTCTATATTTTTACAGGTAAAGCCGATAGTTCCATTACCTATATGAGCCACAGTAGTCGACATTTTAATAACGAGTTGCGCGTTTTGCAGTACAAGGTCGATTTGGTACTTATCAGTAAGCTGTCCACGCCAGCCATCAGGTTTGACAACTAAAAGCCCATTTAGTGAAACATCCAATACTTCACCGTTTAGATGGAATTCACCTTTATCAGCATGCATATGTGCTTGGGCGTGAAATGGAATGCGACTGAAATTACGACGCTCATCAATAGTAACCTTTTCCATATTCATCTCCATGATAGATTAAACTAAGTAATATTTTAGACTAAAAGGAATAAACCATGTTGTGGGTTAAAGCATTCCATATAATTTTTGTAATAACTTGGTTTGCAGCGCTTTTTTATCTGCCAAGACTATTTGTTTATCATGCCATGTGTGATGACAAAGCCGGTAATGAGCGTTTTAAAATCATGGAACGGAAACTCTATCACGGTATTATGACACCCAGCGCAGTATTAACGGTGTTATTTGGACTGTGGTTGATTAGTTTTTATTCTTTTGAGCAACTTGCAACAATGTATTGGTTGCACGCTAAACTTATATTAGTTTTAGTGTTGCTTGGCTATCATGGTTATTGCGGTCGATTGCTGCGTCAATTTAGCAATGATAACAATAAGCATAGCCATATATTTTATCGATGGTTTAATGAGCTACCCGTATTTATTTTGCTTGCAGTAGTCATTTTAGTCGTAGTCAAGCCGTTCTAATTAGTTGGTACGCCTGACCTTTATAATGAGAGATCAGGCTTGATAATTAATTATTAATCAGTGTATTCAAATATTTTAATGACGCGTTGCACACCTGCTGATTGCGTAATAATACCAACCGCTCTGTCGGCTTCGGCGTGGCTGACTAAACCCATGAGATAGACAATACCGTGTTCAGTGACTACTTTTATATAAAAAGGGTCAATATGTTTATCGGTCGTCAGTTTTGCTTTTATTTTTGAAGTAATCCATGCGTCACTGCTACGAGATGGTAAGGAACTCGGTGCAGCAATAAGTAACTCGTTGTGAATACGACGAACCTTAGCGATTGCCTTTACTTCTTTTGCCACTTGTTGTTTAAGGGCTTCATTGGGCGTTTCACCGGTGATTAATACTATGCCATTATAACTGGTGGCATTAATATGACTCTGGTCATAGATGTTTTTATTATTAAATAGTGCACGTGTCACTTTTAACTCAATGGATTGGTCATCAATGACGGCACCTGCAGAACGTCGATCATGGATAACGGCGACGCCAGTGGCCGCGCCAGTAACAACGGCTGCTGCACAACCTTGCAACAATATGACGGGTATTATTAACAATAAGAGAGCTTTCAGTTTAGGCATGTTTATATCCTGTTAAGTGTAAGTGTTTATTATCACCTGTGTGAGACAGGCTTGCTAGTATTTAGTTGCTATGAAAGGCATCTTTAACCCATATTATTTCATCAGACTGTTGAGTCGGCGATATTGCAATGACATCGAAGCGATAGTTTGAAAACGATTGTTTATTTTGTAACAAATAATGTTCAGCAGTAATTATTATTTTTGCTTGTTTTTTATGATTAACACTTTCTAAGGCACTGCCAAAGCGGTCATTTTTACGATATCGAACTTCAATAAAAACCAGTGTATTCTGATCTTGCATGATTAAATCAATTTCACCACGGCGACAGTGATAATTTTTTATTATTAGTTTGAGTTTGTGTCGCTGTAAAAATTGGCAGGCCAATAATTCAGTTTGTTGGCCGATAGTTAATGCCGACTTCATTTACGGTACTGTCGTTAATAGCTCAGGTAAAGCTAACAGCTCGATAAGTCCATGGTTGAATTTAGCCCACCTAGGTTTGCGGATTACTTGGCCAGATGCGTTAATAGAAAGTACACCGGTTGCTCCATTAAAACTAAATTCAGCTGAGTGATTTAATTGATTAAGTTCAGGGATCAAATGATACGCATCAGCCCCTAAGGCATATAGACGAACAGACTCATCAAAATGATGAGATGAGTCGTTACGTAGTGTTATATAGGTTGGGTCTGATTGTGTGAGATTATTAAATACCCATGGCATGTCACTGAGAATAAGATTGTTAAGATCTATATTTTGTTGGCTATCGTCATAGCCTTCATAAACATGGGAGGTGGCAATAATGGGCAGCTGGCCTGAGCGATGAAATTTAAGTTGTGGCACTAGTTGACGAGCCTTTAATGGCTTGGCAACAAGGAAAATAAAATCAATATCCTGCCTACGACGCGCTTCAAATGCTAAAGAAATTCCCAGTCGACTTTTTAATGAATTATAACGCTGTTCGCTAGCTTCTAGGCCAAGTAAGGGTTTAATTGTTGCGGCAAAATCATTCTGCTGGGGATTGTAATTAGCCTGATTGAGTAATATTCCACCATTACGTAACCACTGATTACTAAATGCAGTGGCAATACGAGATCCCCATTCGTTTTTCGGCGCTAAGACTAGTGCCCGCTTGTAATTTTGTTTGACGGCATAATCAGCCACGGCAACGGCTTCATCTTCGGGGGCTAAGCCAAATTGGAACAAATTTTGTCTACTGGTGTCATCTGCTAATCTATTAAGCGCGAGTACTGGAATAGCTAAGTTATCGGCATCAGCCAAAATTTGTACGGATTCTTTATCTAGCGGTCCAATTACAAGACCTGCATGTAGTTCAATAGCGTGTTGATATTTTTGCAATACATTACTTAAACCGGTCTGTTGATCGGTGTCTACGGCAAAAAAGTGTAATCGAGTATTAGATTTACTATTAAAATGGGCAGCAAGAATACCGCGTTTAATGGCATCAGCGGCGACTTTATAAGGGCCAGTTTCAGGCAGTAAAATAGCAATATCAGTTAGGTTTTGTAGCTGTTTAGTCCCAATGGCTACGCTTTGCTGATAAAGTTCGGGACTGGCAGGATGGTTGGGATAATTACGCTTCCAATCTTCCAGTGCTACAGTAAATATTTCAGGCTTTGTACTGTAAGTTTTGACTAAATATGCAAGTGCAAACCAGCCACTATCGACTGCTGGTGGAATACCTGGGTTAAATAAATCTAATGCCTGATCTGTCAACGACATCAGCGCCGACCAAAGTAATTGTTGATTTTGAGCTTGTTCTGAATTGGCCAGTAATGGTTCAAGCATAATATGACTATTGGCTTTTTCTAGCCAGTTCTTAGTTAAAGCGTAGGCTTGTATTTTAAGTTTAAGCGCCTGTTGTTTTTGGGTAGGCGATGTATAACTTAAATCAAAAGGAAAAATCACGGCTAGGGCTTGTTCAGGCTGTGAATTGATTAAGGCAAGATTAGCATCAAGCATCGCAGCATCTAGTTGCTGCGATTGACTTAAAACACTACGGTCAACATCAGCTAAAGTAGCAGCAACTTGTTCTAGTTGAGTGAGCTGCCAGAATGCCAAGGCGGCACGTAAGTTGAACTGTGATTTTTGAGGTTCGTTAGCAACCTTGGCTAAATTGAGATATTGTAGTGATGCGGATAAATAGTCACCTGATCGCTCGGCTGTTTGCGCGGCAATTTCAGCTGTACTATCGGGTCGACTGGAAACAGTTGACGATATCTGTTGGCATGCACTGAGGCTGAGAGCGATGATTATAAGTAAGCTTAAATAGAATCGTTGTGTCATGGCGTCACGTCGGGAATGATAAATATAGAGAAACATAGTATCAACTCACGTATATTACGACCAGAACTGAGTAATAATATAAGGTGTTCTTTGTGTCAGAAAATGAAATAGCGTGTTTGTATATTGTCGCCACTCCGATCGGTAACCTAGCAGACATGTCACAACGGGCAATTGAAATATTACAATCTGTTGATCTAATCGCAGCAGAAGATACCCGGCATAGTGGTTTTTTACTGCAACATTTTGCGATAAAAACGCCGAGTGTTTCCCTACATGATCATAATGAACAACAGCGAAGCGAAACCTTATTAACGCGATTACAGCAGGGTGAATCTATTGCTTTAATTAGTGATGCTGGTACACCTTTGATCAGCGATCCTGGTTATAAATTGGTATCACTGGTACGGGCTCATGGCATTCCCGTTATACCTATTCCAGGAAGTTGCGCGGTGATAGCTGCCCTTTCTGCCTCAGGTTTACCTTCAGATAGATTTAGCTTTGAAGGCTTTTTACCATCAAAACAAGGTGCGCGTCTGCAAACATTAGAAAAATTGGCTACTGATACTCGTACATTGATTTTTTATGATAGTCCGCGCAGATTACAATCAACATTAACCGATATGGTCACTCTATTCGGTGAACAACGCCGCGTTTGTTTGGCTCGCGAACTGACCAAACTACATGAAACGATCAACACTAAACCGTTAGCCGAATTGTTAGATTGGGTGAGTAATGATGCTAATCAACAACGTGGTGAATGTGTCGTTTTAGTCGAAGGTGCTAAACAACATCAAGATGCCAGCGAAGTTGAAGTCAATCGCGTGTTAAGTTTATTGCTCAAAGAGCTACCAGTAAAAAAAGCCGCTGCGATCACATCATCTTTATTAGGTGTCAGTAAAAACAATGCCTACGAGATGGCACTTAAACTTCAGCACAAAGACTAGTTGTCAGGTATGATCCCTTGCTGAGATGGTCAGACAATCGCGCTTTTAGCTAGACTAATTGTGAGGAAAGTCCGGGCTCCAATGGGCAGGGTGCCAGATAACTTCTGGGAGGCGTGAGCCTACGGCAAGTGCCACAGAAAATATACCGCCTAATTTTGGTTAGGTAAGGTTGAAATGGTGCGGTAAGAGCGCACCGCGCGGCTGGCAACAGGCGTGGCAGGGTAAACCCCACCTGGAGCAAGACCAAATAGAAGAGCAGTTTGCTTCGGCAGACAGATACGGCCCGTATTGTTCTTGGGTAGGTTGCTTGAGGCAAGTAGTGATGCTTGTCCCAGATGAATGATTGTCCTCGACAGAACCCGGCTTATCGACCATCTCAATTTTTAACTATTATCATTTGTAATCAGCATGTCAGCTTTCTTTTTCTTGGGGGATCTAACGTGGTGGTACGAACTTTGGTACGAAGTCATCTCGTTCGCAGAGGTGATATATATTATTTCCGCTATACATTGCCTGATCATATTCATGGCTTATGTTCTAATCTGCCAACTGAAATTAAGCGCAGTTTACGCACAGATTCCTATTCAGCTGCCTTGGCTTTAGTATATTCCAAGCGACCACTCATCAAGCTCATTCGAGATTGTAAGCATCGACCTAGTATCGAAAAGCTCTTTCACGAAATATCAAATTTCACACAACAGCCTATTGTTGTAAATGAGCCAGATACCGATTTCCCTATTGAACCTGAACCCACTGTAGCTATTCCAACGCTATCTGAAGCATGGACTGCTTTTTCTCAGTGGAAAACGTGGACAGATAAGCAAGGTAAAGCTAATCATCGTATTTTCAATAATCTAATATTCTTCTTGGGTGATATTCCCGTTAGTGATGTGACCAAGGCGCACCTTAGAGCAACCTTGATTAGTATTTCAAGGTTACCGCAGCGTAACAATTTGATTTTAAGGAATACAGTGGTAACTCATCTACAGGCAATAGTTGGACATGGTCTTTTTATGATGCTGCTGCTAATTTAGTGGGGACTAACGCTTACATAAACGATGGAGATACCGACGTTCAGTTTTTGAATCTTATTACACTAGGGTTCCTTAATGTGAATACAGTTCAGCTGGCTCATCCATCCGGGTGGATGCATCTAGATAATTTGCAGTACACGCCATCAGCAGTGCCTATCCCAGCCGCAGCCTTTATGTTTGCACCAGCGTTATTGGGCTTCATGGGCTTACGTCGTAGAGCTAAAAACTCAGCAGCTTAAATCTAAGTTACAACTGAACAACAATAAGCCGTAGTGATTCAGTTCATTACGGCTTTTTTGTGTCTATATCATTAGCGTCCTCACTAACATTTACCGCAATAAATACTATATATGTGTATATGGCGGTATATCTACTATCAAGGCAACGCATATTCTTAATGTGAAACCTTAAAACTTACTTTTTCTTATAAAAACCAGAGTCCTACTCTGATGTGCGTGAGGGGATAGTACCAAAGTACAATAGACATTGCTTATTCACTGCCAGTAAAATTACACCACTGGACAATATTGCTCAGTATTAAATTAATTTAATCAATCGCTAACCTTGGTGTAAGCCAAGTACGGAAAGCTACAGGTCTTTGAAACTCATGACTCGAAAGATGGCTGGGTTAAATTTTCAAGACAGGGAATCACCATGAAAATCTTAAAATTAAGCAGTATTATCCTATTATCTTCATTAGCATTTAGTGCTCATTCAGCAGTAGTAACGTTTGATGATGCCTCGACAACTACAAGTTATGAAAACATTTTAGATGGGTATGCCGGATTTAACTGGGGAGGCATGTACGTGATGCAACCAGTGCCTGCTGGCTACTCAGACTCTGGCTATAACACGGGTAGAGTATCCGGGGATTTTGTCGCGTGGAACTATGCGCCTACAACCGTTTCAGCTGCATCAGGTGGTACATTTGATTTCACGGGTGCGCATTTTGCTTCTGCATGGATAGCGAACTTGGATATAGTAATTGAAGGCTGGAGTGCCGGCAGCCAACTATTTTCAGATACTATTAGCATTGTCGATACAGGGCCAACTTGGTTCGGTGCTAATTATGCTGGTATCGACCAGTTAAAAATTATAGGCTCGAATAACTTCGTGCTTGATGATTTCACATACAATGAAAACTTGCCAGGCGTTCCCATTCCAGCCGCAGCCTTTATGTTTGCGCCAGCATTATTGGGCTTCATGGGTTTACGTCGTAGAGCTAAAAACGCAGTAGCTTAAGTTCTAGGCGGTTCAAAGTATCTAAGCCGTAGTGATTCAGTTCATTACGGCTTTTTTGTATCAACGCACTGCATATTCTTAATGTAAAACCTTAAAACTTACTTTTCTTATAAAAACTAGAGTTTTCTTCTGATGTAATAGAGCGTTATGCACAGCTATATGATTCAAGCTAGATACCCCCCTAAAATGAGATTTACATCACATATTCATTGGTGTATAAATATCGACACTGGGTAATCTTTACCAGTACTAAATTAATTTAAAAAACTGCCAAACTCGGTGTGAACCTAGGACGGAAAGTTTCAGGTCTTATATGTACTAATTTAAGATGGCTGGGCTATATTTCATAAGGTAAATAAAAATATGTTCACACGTTTTATAACGGCAAGTGCCGTGTCAGTGACTTTGGCTTTCAGTAGTGCGGCCTTCGCAGCGTCTACGGACTTTATTGATAAAGGTCACTACACCACAGATACCATTTCAGGATTAGACTGGCGAGATGTCACGGCTAGCTTAAACAGGTCGTACAACGACGTCAGCGGCCAATTCGGAGTGGGAGGGGACTTTGAAGGATATCGTTATGCAACGGGTATCCAGTTTAATCAGATGATAAATAACTTCACAGACACCACAAACCCAGATACGGTAAATGGGGGGGTTTTACATCCTGACTCGCTTTTGACGGGATTGATGACATTACTTGGCAGCGACGCTTCGAATTCAAAATTAGATACAATCGAAGGAATGATAGCTGACGCCCCGTTCGCAGGGTATTTATGGACCGCTAGCTTGATTCATCATACAAATACATCTCAAGTTCAACGCACAATGAATTACATGTTTTCCGGGCTTGCAGCTGAAAGCCCCGAAATCAGTTCATTCCTCGTACGCGACACCCTAATTGCAACCCCAATCCCAGCAGCAGCCTTTATGTTTGCACCAGCGTTATTGGGCTTCATGGGTTTACGTCGTAGAGCTAAAAACGCAGTAGCTTAAGTTCTTGGCGGTTCAAAGTATCTAAGCCGTA
>JBLIKM010000002.1:0-27641 GCA_047636295.1 Methylophagaceae bacterium | reverse complement strand
GGTACAGGGTTTATCAGAAGTATTTGAGCGTTACGTGAAAAACCGAATTATTGCCGAGGGGATATCCTTACCTGAAGTACCTAGGCATGTTATCAATCGTTTTCCATTGATTAAGGAATCCATTGAAGAACTAGAATCTCATGGTTACTCACTTAAAGTTGCTGATGCTTCTTTGGGGGGCGAATATCCAGTAATAAGTGTGACGCTAATTAATTCTAAAGATGGTTCGGTATTTGCTTCGTTTGGTGCTCATCCTAGTTTTGAAGTTGCTTTAGAGCGAACCGTCACCGAGTTATTGCAAGGCCGAAGCTTAGATCAGTTGGATGTATTTCATCCGCCTACTTTTGATCAAGATGAGGTCGCTTCATCGGCCAATTTAGAAATGCATTTCATTGATTCTAGTGGCCTTATTTCAAATGACTTTTTCCGAATTACGCCCGACTTTGAATTTAATGATTGGGAACATGACAGCAAGACAGCGGATGAATTTAGCTATTTAACTAATAAGATCCACGAAATGGGCTTTGATATTTATATTGCTGATTATGAACATTTAGACGTCTATGCTTGCCGAATTTTAGTGCCTGGCATGTCAGATATTTATCCTGTTGATGAATTAGTTTGGGAAAATAATAATGAAGGTGCGTTATTCCGTGAAGATTTTTTAACGTTAAAAGACGGCGATGCCGAGCAATGGCAAGACGTATTCGACCGATTGGAAGAAGGAGGCTATAACGACCAAGCGCCGGTTGCACCATTTATTGGTTTAGCTGCCGATCCTGATACTTTATGGTCTGAAATTCGCTTAGGCGAAATTAAAGCGATGTTGTGTTTGGCACTACAAGATGAACAAGCAATGGCTTGGCTAGACTGGTGCTTGGCACTTGATCAAGCAGGCCAAGAGACCACCCGCCATTACCGCTGTTTAAAAGCCTTATTAGAAATTAAGCTGGATGACGAACGTGTCTATGCCGAATATGAACACGGCCTAGGTTTAATGTACGGCCAAGATAACGTCACCGCCGGTATTCAAATTGTCGAAGGGAAAAAGGTTTTCCACAACTTACATTGCCCTGGCTTGAGTTTGCAAGGTTTTGAACGCCATACTAAGCTGCTAGAAGGCTACGAAAAACTACAACAAGCTAAAAGAAATAATTGGAAATAGCTTAAATGCCGATCTCTTTCCTATGGCACTCGAATTTGATTATACGCATTGGTTGATGATGTTGCAGGCAGTAGGACACTTCCTCGTTTTTCGTAAGCAGTAGACTTACTTTACAATGTTGATGGCGAGGTACAAATAAGTCATTCAAACACCGCTTAACAATTTTATACTCACCCGAGGGGCGTTCTTTTTTAGTCGAAAGAGCATAGACAGTGACGGGGAGATATTGATTCACAATTAGGGTCATACGTTGGCAAATATTGTGGCGGTTCACATTATTCACGCTTGATGGCTTGGTAATCGCAGAGTTCGGTACTAAATTTAAACAAAGGAAAAGGGTATGAAGTGTTCAGTATTCGTTGTAACAAGCGCTGACGGTTACATCTCCACAGCCGGTGATCGTATTGACTGGCTTGAAAATGCAGGTAATACAGCGGCCGATATGGGAGAGTACTCTGACATGGGGTTTAGCCACTTTATTAGCTCTGTAGATTGTATGGTGATTAGTCGAAAGTGTATGGAGCGAATTTCAGGCTTTAATCTACCTCCGGAGCAATGGCCTTATGGCGACACACGTATTATTGTTCTCAGTAATACCGTAAAAGAAGTACCAGAGAACCTTAAAGGTAGAGTCGAAATTTATGCCGACGATATTGCTGCGTTAATCACGCAACTAGAAAATAAGGGCTTTTCACATGCTTATATTGATGGCGGCATCACGATAATCTCGTTTCTTAATTTACAGCTGATCAATGAAATAACAATTCTTCAAGCGCCGGTACTGTTAGGCGAAGGCAAGTTCCTTTTCGGAAAAATAACTAAGCAGATTAAATTGGAAAATGCTCAGGTTTTTCATTACCCCAATGATTTTATTCAATTAAAATATCAGCTTAATTATCAATAGTAGAAAAAATCGACGCTTCGCTATTACCGCTGTTTAAAAGCTTTATTAGAAATTAAACAACATGACGAACATTATTATGCTGAATATGAACATGGCTTAGCATTGATGTACGGCCAAGATAACGTCACCGATAGTATTAAAACTGTCGAGGGAAAAAAGTGTTTCACAGCTTACATAGCCCAAGTATGAGTTTGCAAGGTTTTGAACACTATACCAAATTGCTAGCGGGTTATGAAAACTACAACAAGCTAAACGAGATAATTGGAAATAGCTTAACCTCCCGATCTTTTCCCTAGCGTTAAATCAGAGGGTGTTGCATGGTCCCAATCATCAGTTAAACAAAGCCCTGAAATAACTGGGGCAGATTTTGGGGTCATCGGACTATACAATTTCAGCTTGGAGTGGGGGCAATACTACAGAGCTTGTCAGTTATCCTTTTGGAGCTGACTTTTTCAGTCGACAGCATTTGTGGCGTGTGAGCATTGCACGGGTAGAAAAAGATGTGGCGTTCAACTTGCTTTGAAAATACTAAGTGCATTGTAATGTTTATTAAGGGCGTCATAGATCTCACACACAAGGGAGAGATGCTACATTGCAACACCACAAGGATAATGATGCGATAGCGAGTGCCGTGGTGTAAGTCTCCAGTGGAAAGGGAAAACACAGTATCTTTCTTTCGTAGCGTAGCGAAGAATTTGGTATTGATCTTGTCGAGAGAGAAAAGCCTGACTTGGTTTTGACTGACTTACGAATGCCCGTGATGGGGGGCTTAGATGTTATTGAATATCTTAAAAAGAGCCAACCTGATTTACCGATAATTGTAATTTCCGGTGCGGGGAGGCTTACTGACGCGGTCGAAGCGCTACATCTAGGAGCCTATGATTATCTGACAAAACCTGTCGATAATTCTAGTGTCATCCAACATGCGATTAGCAAGGCATTAGAGCATGTCCAGCTTGAAATAGAAAACCGTCATTATCAGCTACATCTGGAAGATGAGGTCCGTGAACAGACAGGGGAGCTTCGTGAATTGCAGTTGAAGATTATTCAACGCCTTGGACGAGCTGGTGAATATCGTGACAATGAAACCGGCACGCATGTTATTCGCATGAGTAAAAGTTGTAAATTATTGGCTTTAGCAGCTGGACTGGGTGAAAAGCGAGCAGAAAAAAATTCTTTATGCAACTCCTATGCATGATGTTGGGAAAATAGGTATCCCAGATAGTATCCTTTTAAAGCCGGGCCGACTAGATGATCAAGAAATGGAAATCATGAAGCGTCACACTCTTATTGGTGCTGACATTATTGGTGAGAATGGTTCTGAATTATTAACGTTAGCTCATCAAGTTGCCTTATATCACCATGAAAGATGGGATGGCACCGGTTATCCGACTGGTTTAAAGGGTGAAGATATTCCAATAGAGAGTCGTATTGCTGCTATCTGTGATGTTTTTGATGCGGTGACATCATCAAGGCCCTATAAAAAAGCATGGTCAGTAGAAGACGCGACCAAATTAATTAAACAAGGTGCTGGAACGCAGTTTGATCCGAGGCTGGCTGGATTATTTATAGAACTTATTCCTCAAGTGGTGGTGATAAAGGATGAATTGCCGGATCAAAAAATTGATGACCATATATTGCTAGTGTAAGTAGTGCAGAATGATATAGTAGCTGGTCATCTCGGTGGGTTGCGGTACCTTTTTCTGTCACTCCTTATGTACTTTGCTAGTGTTTCCAACCGAACTCTTCGACTGTTTGCTTAAACGTTATCATCAGGATCCATATCTGTGATTAGTGAGTCAGGTAATCCGTTGATACTTCATAATATCATCTGAGTTTCTTTTACTTTCGCATCGACGACACGTAATCCACCGAATCCATCCGTTTTAGCCGCATTCCGGGAGAGGACTCATTTTCTGCTTGAATCCTTTTAAGTAGTTTTAATGCTTGTTTTTAATCCATATATCTCGATGATTATTACTGCTAAGAGCCAGCTGAATCAAAATAGTCGGTAAATAACTCCACATCTTCTCTGCTGGTACGATAACTATTTACAGCCGCGCTGCTGTCTTCATAGCCAAGGGCCATGCCACATAATAAAAGTCTATTATCGGTGTAGCCTAATGCGGATTTTATGAGTTCAGGGTAATCAGCAATAGACGCTTGTGGACAGGTAGATAAACCAAGCTCGACAGCCGCTAACATAACGGATTGAAGGAACATGCCATAGTCCATATACGATCCGGTTTGCATGTGCCCATCCATGAAAAAAAGTAACATCACAGGGGCATCAAAGGCTCGATAGTTTGCCGCCCACTGATCCTGTTGGCGTTGCTTATCAGTACGCTCAATTTTCAAGGTTTGATACATCAGTAAGCCGCATTCTTTTCTTCGTGTTTTGTAGGGTTCTATCCACTGCGTTGGGTAGTAGGTGTAATCCGCTTGGCCTTTATTGCCAGCACGAAAGGCTGTTTCTAGTTTAGTTTGTAATGCCTGTTTGGCTTTTCCCGTTACCACGGCGACTTGCCAAGGTTGAGTGTTTACGCCTGAGGGTGCATGACGAGCGGCATCAAGAATGGCGTTAATTTTTTCTTTTTCGACCGGCGTATCTAAATAGGATCTAACGGCTTTTCGTTGTTTCAAAATTTCAAATAGTGTCATATTGTTCCCGGATACTTAGTTGAGTGATATTGAATGTACAGCGCTGATAATAGATTTTAGTTTAATCTGGCAGGCGAATCCTAAGCTCTTTGCCTTGCTGCGTTAGGTGTAAGTGTTTTAAGAAAGACATACCTAATAGAATTTCATCAAACTCCATTCCCGAGCTGATGCTTGCTGGTACGTTTGTCATGACAATATCACCTAAGGCCAGTCTATCAATAGTAGTCGCATAAGATTGGCTATTGCCATTAGCTGTTTGTGATTGAAAAGACTGCCCTTTTTTCAATTTTAACTGCGTTGCGATGTGTGCGGGTATGGCGACTAATGTTGCACCGGTATCTAATAGAAATTCGACGGGTTTATCGTTAATTTCACCGCTTGCTACATAGTGACCATAGCGGTTTCTTTCTAGGATAATATCTTTATCGCCAAATTCATTAATGTTGATGGTTAGCTGTTTATTAGGATTGTTAATATCATCTAATACGCCGTTAAAAATAACGGTTGTCACGCCTAATAATGCAATACATATTATGGTGATAACGAGTTTACTCAGTGTGGGTGGTCCAGCGTTGGTAGTCATTACTATTTCGCGTTAGTTAGACCAAAACGGCCTTCTTCTTCAATATTGATATAAGGCATTAAGGTGCCGACATCGAGCCGTGCTTTGAATAGATAGTTAAGTTCATCTTGTTGACCAGAGAGTAATTGATTGAGTAAACGCGCGCTGCCAAATAAGTCGGGACTCGCTTGAATAACGATATCTGCCGAGCTATACCCCTCAATACGAGGTAAGTTTGGCTCGGCGCCGCTTAAAATTCGGTTACCCTCCACTTCAACTGAATAGTTCATGCCGATTAAGGGCAATGCGGTACGATTTGGGTTAATAACTTGTAAACCGATGTTGAAGCGAGGTGACAGTCCAGCTGAATCAGGCGCCAGCATGAAGGAGGTGACATTGACCTGTGGCTTTTCATAATTAGGTGATAAACCCGCACAGGCGACAAGAAACATCATCAAAAACATTATGGATAAGCGTTTAAATAGGGCCAAGGTGATACTCCTAATTTTAGAACAAGTTTTAAAAATATATAACTAGTCTACCCGCTTTAGATTAATCGCCATTGAATTAGTTCAATCACAATAGCGATATTAATGGCTTTTTATTGATGAGGTATTTTTGTTTGTTGACGGTTTAATCGCTGAGTTTGAAACGCAAAGACATTGTTAGTTTTGATTAAAGGGTACAAATATTAGCTAGAAACATGCCTGTTTTTTTGTATAAATTTCAGTGCAATCAACATGTTTTTGCAACAATATAATATCGATCGAGTATTGCAGAAATTAACACTAACATCTTAAGGTTAATTACTGTATTATTCCCGCTTCTTGATTGGGCTCTGAATGCTCAAGCAAGTAGTGTGGAGCGGTAGTTCAGCTGGTTAGAATGCTGGCCTGTCACGCCGGAGGTCGCGGGTTCGAGTCCCGTCCGCTCCGCCACTAATATAGACAAAACAAGTGTTTGAACTATGACGTGTTTTGTTAGCATCTAAACCTATCACTTTTTGAGTGGTGGGTTTTTTTGTGGTTGAAATTCGCTGATTTTAAATCGTTACCGATTCACACTGCTTAATTGATTTAAGTGAATGTAATAAATGATACATAATCGACACCAGTAATAAACTCACTAACATCGAAAAGCTTAAGCCTCAATCCATTATGTTAACGCTAGAATATTGACTTCGGTAATTGCTTTGTTGGCATTAAAATGCACTTATCACAAAGCTGCAGAAAGTCTAGCGTTAGACTTTTATTGAGTCATTTGTTCTATCGTGGTGGCATTAAAAGACATTTTTACAAAACAAGCATTTCAGCGAGGTTGATAGTTGTTATGTTTGCCCGTTCTTTTGCTGCTAGTTTGTCTTGTTCGGTGTTGTAGCCCCAGCTGGCAAAATATAATTGCACCTTGGCTAATCGAGCATCATTAATAACATTGATTAGTGTGGGCAGCCTATCCTCTACAAATATAATCTGATGATTGAGGTGACTTGCTGATAAATCAGCTAAAATTTGTTGCTTAGTTAATTCGCGCTCTAAACCATAAATATGTTTGGTAGGAAATATAATGTTATTTGCTTGGAGTATTTGACTGACAAAACGTTCTTGTTTGGTGGTAATGATATAGGTGGTTTGATTATCAATTTGGTGAAATTTTTCAGCAATACCTTCAAACAGTGGGTTCATCATTATCCATTCATCAAGATGGTCATGTATCCAATTATCCCGCTGCTCACCAAAGCGACGCTTAAGGCCCGTTACGTTGAGTTCATCGCGCCTAATGATGGTTTTAATCTGCGTTTTAAATTGTTCTAATAAAAGTCGAGGAGCAGTACCTTCAAAAAGCTTACGCATGATTAAAATGGCTTCATAGCCTGTTTCCATAACCGGTCTAACTTGGCGAAATTTTTCGAGCATATCAGGCGGTATTTCGCTGGGCATCTCTGGCCAGAGTTGGCAGGCTACTTTCCAGCCAGTAATACCTGTTTCAATGGCGCTATCACAGATAACACCATCGAAATCGAGTGCATACAGTTTAGTTTTGAACATGAAATCTATTTCAATATGCAGTGTTTGGCAAAATCTGCTGCTTGGTTTGAGGTCCAGTCACCTGATGGTGTTGCTTTCATATCAGCGCACCATTGATCACTACCTACTTCTGGTGAGCAAGCTGCGATGGTTAATATAAATAATAATGCGATAGATCCAGCAAGTAGTTTTTTTATAACAGTCATATTATTTTCTCAAAAAAGCGGATTATCGGGTTACTCGAACTTCACCATTGAGCGTCATTAGCCGTACACGGTCGCCAACTTGGAATGGATTATTAGGTTCGTATTGTTGTACAACTGAAATAGTACTTCCAGTATTTTTACGGATAACCAATTCAATACCCTGTTTTTTAGTAATCGCTTCTTCGGCCGCACTACCCGCTAAGCCACCGGCAACGGCGCCAACAACAGAGGCAATAATTGCGCCTTTGCCACCACCAATAGTGCTACCAGCAACACCGCCAACGACGGCGCCTGCTGCGGTACCTATAGGTGTCTTAGTGCCTTCAATAACGACCATGCGTATTGCATCGACGGTGCCGTACTCTACGTTTTGTACTTGGCGGGCATCATCGCGTGAATAGGTATCGCCCTGTAAACTACTTGCGCACCCACTAAGCGCCAATGAACTAGATATTATGATTAATGCTGCTAGTTTTTTAATATTCATTAGTGAGCCTTTTTATGATGTTGGTATTAAATAATGGATCATTAGACAGTAATGCTGTGAATTTTATCCTGATCAAATACAAGTTTGCCATTAAATATTGTATGACTAACTTTGTTATTAAATAACCAGCCAGAAAATGGGCTGTTTTTACCAGCACTTACAAAGTTATTCGGCTGGCATTCGTTGTGTATATTCGGGTTGAAAATACAAATATCCGCTTGAGCCCCTATTTTTATTTGACCTGCATTAATCCCTAGAATTTCTGCAGGGTGAGATGTCAAGCTTGCAATGGCTTGGTAGAGGGTTATTTCTTCATCATCTACTAGTTTCATGGTCAGCGCTAATAATGTTTCTAAGCCTGATATTCCTGGCGCTGTTTCTGCAAATGGGCCTAGCTTAGCGTCATTATCCAAGGGTTGATGATGGGTGCAGATCGCGGCGATGATACCGTCACGTAGCCCTTGCTGTAATTGTTCACGATCACGAATACTGCGTAATGGCGGTATAACGTGACTGAGCGTGTCGTAATTGCCAATATCATGCTCACTAAGATGCAGATGATGGGCGCTCACATCAGCGGTGACTGCTAGGCCTTTGTTTTGTGCATCCTTAATTAGGCTTACTGTTTTACCGCATGAGATATTATGAAAGTGAGCGCGTACACCTGTTAGCTCAATTAATAAAAGATCGCGGGCTACGGCAATGGTTTCAGCTGTTTCAGGTATGCCGGTGAGTCCTAGTCTGGCACTTATTGCACCCTCATGGACACAGCCGTTGGCTTGAAGCCAAGGATCGACAGCATTGATAAATAAGGTCAGATCTAATGTTGCAGCATATTCCATTGCTCGACGAAGAATAAGGCTGTTTTTGATCGGTGATAGGCCATTACTTACTCCGATACAGCCAGCCATTTTTAATGCTGCCATTTCAGTCAGTAGTTCGCCTTGCAAATTTTGTGTCAATGCACCGATGGTATACACCATAGCGCGACCTGATTTTTTAGCACGATCTTCTATTAGCTCTACGACGGCAGGGGTATCAATGATGGGATCGGTGTCAGGAGGGACACAGAGTGAAGTGATGCCGCCGGCTACTGCAGCGCTGGTTTCAGTTTCAATCGTTGCGGTATGTTCTTGTCCTGGCTCTCGAAGACGAGCATTTAAATCAACCAAGCCAGGACAGACAATTAAGCCTGTGGCATCAATTGTCTGATCGGCGGTGAAGCCATCAAGATGCTTACTAATGGCAACAATTTTGCCGTCACTAATAAAGATATCATGCTGGGTATCCAGTTGACTTGCAGGATCAATTACGCGACCGTTTTTTATCTGAAGATTCATGCTATCACCTCATGAAGTTCAGCTTGCGAGCCGAGCGTCATTGACATGACAGCCATTCGTACTGCAATGCCATGTGTAACTTGTTCTAAGATAACGGATTGTGGACCATCCGCTACGGTTGATGCAATTTCAACGCCGCGATTAATGGGGCCTGGATGCATGACTATTGCATCCGGTTTGGCTAGGCTTAATTTTTGTTCGGTTAAACCATAACACTGAAAATATTCTCTGGCACTGGGCAATAGGGCGCCCTCCATTCGCTCACGTTGCAATCGGAGCGTGATTATTACGTCTACATCTTTTAATCCCGCTTCCATCTCATGATAAACATGTACGCCTAGGGTATTACAATCGGTGGGTAATAAGGTTTTGGGTGCAATAACGCGGATTTCGCCGACGCCCAGTGTCGCTAGGGCTTGAATTTGAGAGCGGGCAACACGGGAATGTAAGATGTCGCCAATGATGGCAACGCGAAGATCAGGGAAATGCTGTTTGTGACGACGGATAGTAAACATGTCCAACATGGCTTGGGTTGGGTGAGCATGGCAGCCATCGCCAGCATTAATGACGCTGACATGTGGAGCAACATGTTGTGCGATAAATTCGGCCGCTCCGCTTTGATTGTGACGAACGACAAACATATCGCTATGCATCGCCTCTAGATTATGCAGCGTGTCACGAAGGCTTTCACCTTTTGACGCTGATGAGGTATTAATATTTAGGCTTATGACATCGGCAGATAGTCGTTTTGCAGCGAGTTCGAAGGTGGTGCGAGTACGCGTGCTATTTTCAAAAAACAGATTAACAATCGTTTTGCCGCGTAATAGGGGTACTTTTTTTACTTGTTGACGTGAAATGCTAGAGAATTGCTCTGCACGGTCCATTATTTCGGTTAATAAGGGACGTTTTAGCCCCTCAATACTGAGAAAATGGTGTAACCGACCACTGTCCGTAAGTTGATTATGCGACATCATATTCTCCTGCCTTTGATGTCGACAGTGTTAATGTTAAGCTATTGTTATTGTTTAGTTTTATGTGTTCATTCTTAGTCATCGTGAGTGACTGACCAATAATGTCTGCCTGTACTGGTAACTCACGACCATTTCGTTCTATTAGTACGGCAAGGGTGACACTGGTTGGTCGGCCATAATCAAAAATTTCATTAAGCGCTGCACGAATGGTTCGACCACTATATAAAACATCATCTACTAACAATAAATGACGATCATCAACGGCAAAGGGCAAATCTGAGGGTGTTACTTGTGGATGCATGCCAATACGTGTGAAGTCATCTCGATAATAGGCAATATTAAGCGTACCGAGAGGGGCATCAAAGAAATCAACGCCTAAAATTTCTGCAAGTTGCTTGGCTACCCAAACACCGCCAGTGTGAATGCCAATTAATAATGGTTTTTTGCCATTTAAGGTCTGGCGTATTTCGTCGGCCATCGCAGTAAGTAAGATTTGGATATCAGAGTTTGTTGCCGGAATTGTCATTGTTGATTCAACCATGATTGAAGAATAAGTTGTGCTGAGATGCGATCAACATCACCTCGCCGCTTGGATTGCATTTTGTCACGAATTCCTAGTTGTTCCAATGCCTCATAAGTGCTTAATCGTTCATCTTGCCATTCAACAGGAAGCTGAAAGCGGCCATTGAGTCTATTGCCAAACTTTCGACATGCTGCTGTCATCTCTTGCTCGCTGCCATCCATATTAAAGGGTAGACCGACGATTAATAATTGAGGCTGCCATTGTTCGATGACTTTTTTGACGTCATTCCAATCGGGAATGCCATCACGCGCTTTAATAACGCTAATGCCACTGGCGGTGCCGGTGAGCTCTTGGCCAACAGCAACGCCAATATTTTTGAGGCCAAAGTCAAAACCAAGTAGGGTCCGAGGAGCGGTCATGCATGTCCCATCGAAAGGGTCATTAGATTCATATCAACACCTAATAATTTGCCCGCCGCTAACCAGCGTCTATCGGCAGGGGTTTTAAATAGAATAGCCTTATTTGCTGGTACAGTGAGCCAGTTATTGTCGGCTAATTCTTGTTCTAGTTGGCCAGTTTCCCAGCTGGCGTAACCCAGCGTGATCAAAAAGTTTTCTGGGCCAGCAGGCGTGCCGACTGCTTCTAAAATATCGGTAGAGCTTGTTAGGAGTAATCCATCCTCAAGTGCTTTGGTGCTGACCCATTGATGAGGACTGTCATGAATAATCATGCCTTGTTCTTTTTGTACTGGGCCGCCAAATAATACCGAAGTCGTTTTGCTTATAGGGGATGTATTGTCGATCTCTAGATGCATAAACAGTTCATCGAGCATGATTTGAGTGGGACGATTAATGATCAGGCCCATGGCGCCATCTTCATTATGTTCACAAATATAAATCACCGAACGATAGAAAAATGAATCTATCAATGTCGGCATGGCAATAAGGAAATGATGTTGTAAGGATTGTTCTATAAGCATTAGAAAAAAGTAAAACCTACTTGGAATAAACGTTCAACTTCTTTGACATAACGTTTATGAATTAGAAATAAAATGACATGATCTTCTGCTTCGATCACGCTATCATGATGCGTAATTATAACTTGTTCACCACGCACTATGGCGCCAATGGTGGTACCTGGCGGCAGGCTGATTTCGTCAATACGACGGCCAATAACTAGTGATGAGTTTTTATCGCCATGAGCAATGGCTTCCATTGCTTCCGCTGCACCACGTCGTAGAGAGTGTACTGCTACGATGTCGCCACGACGGATATGTGCCAATAGACTACCAATGGTGGCTTGCTGGGGCGATAGTGCGATATCTATAGTGCTGCTTTCAATTAAATCAACGTATGACGCCCGGTTTATTAATGATAATACCTTGCGTGCGCCTAGCCGTTTAGCGAGCATCGCTGACAGGATATTGGCTTCATCGTCATTGGTAAGCGCACAGAATAAATCGACTTTATCGATGTCTTCTTCCTGTAGTAATTCTTCATTGGCTACATCGCCTAATAAAACGATGCAACTGGCTAATTCTTCCGATAAGAATTCAGCGCGCTTGGGATTGGCTTCAATGACTTTAACCTGATAATCATTTTCTAGTGCTTTGGCGAGTCGCTCGCCGATATGGCCACCACCGGCAAGCATGATTCGTTTGTAGGGTTTATCCATTCGGCGAAGTTCACTCATTACTGAATGAATATCTTTTTGGGCAGCAATAAAAAAGACTTCGTCATCTGCTTCAATAACTGTTTTTCCTTTAGGAATGATCGGGTAACCATTTCTAAATATAGCGGCGACACGTGTGGGTGTTTTGGGAATGTGGATCCGTAAATCCGATAAGGGACTACCAACAAGTGGCCCACCGTGAAAGGCTTTCATAGCAACTAGCTGGACTTTGCCTTGAGCAAAATCGAGTACTTGTAGTGCATTGGGATGGTTAATCAATCTTTCAATATAATCGGTGACAATTTGTTCTGGGCTGATAAGCATATCAATGGCGATAGAATCATTACTGAACAGCTCGGGTTTGGAGAGGTATTCTGTGCTGCGAATTCTAGCGATCTTGGTGGGTGTTTTATAGAGGCTATGACAAATTTGGCAGGCGATCATATTTGTTTCATCACTGTTGGTGACGGCTAAAATCAGATCGGCATCTGCGGCGCCTGCTTGAGCTAATATATCGGGATGAGAAGCATGGCCTTGTATGGTTCGAATATCATAGTGATCTTGCAATTTTAGTAATAATTCACTGTTTGAGTCAACGACAGTAATATCATCATTTTCACTTACAAGCGATGCTGCTACAGAGGCGCCAACTTGTCCGGCACCTAGAATAAGAATTTTCATGTTAGTACCTTACACTTGTTTACTATCAATATCTAAAGAGCGAAGTTTTCGATACAAATGTGTACGTTCCATACCGGCGAGTTTTGCTGCTTTACCTACATTACCTTCTGTTTCTTGTAATTTTTGTAATAAATAAATGCGTTCAAATTGTTCGCGTGCCTCGCGTAAGGGCAAGTCGTAATTAATGCTGTTTGTCCCATTAGCCTGAGTTTGCTGTTCAGAGGTCTCGCGTAAGGTTTGATCCACTTCGGCGACATCAATATCATCTGCTTCGCCAAGTACCAATAAACGTTGAATAACATTTTTCAGCTCAAGCACATTTCCTTGCCAAGGGTGATTGCGTAAGCGGTTTTGTGCGGCAACAGTAAAGTGGCGGTAGACCATTTCAGATGCGCTAGTTTGCTCATCGACAAAGTGACGAATCAATTCGGGAATGTCCTCAATATGATCACGTAATGGTGGCACAGCAAGACTAATACTGTTGAGTTGGTATAACAATCCCTCAGAAAAAGAGCCATTATTAATGGCCATGTCTAAAGAATATTGGGTGGCACAAATTAACTGACAGTCAGCGAGTTTCTGAGTATTAAGCAGGTGAGAAAGTAATGCTTGAGCATTCGCGGTTAATAAAGACAGGTCATTAATAAATAGGCAGTTATTATGAGCTAGCGACGTTAGTTTTAGGCTATCTGCGGGGAAACTGGCAGGTGTTATTTCAATAAACTTACCTGAAGAAAACTTGCCCAAACTGTGTAGATAGTGAGCATAACAGTGCTTGCCGGCACCCCCCTCACCTAGCAGCATTATGGGCATGTCATGTTGTGCAACACGCTGCGATTGCTCACGTAATAGTGTTATTTGAGCACTTTTCCCGACAGGAGCTTGTGCATAGTGTTGTCGAATAGCGGCTTTTTTATGACGGCTTTCGAGAGCCAGTTCAATGCTACGGAGTAACTTCGCCATTGAAAGCGGCTTTTCAATAAAATCATAAGCACCTAGACGCGTTGCTTCTACGGCCGTTTCAATTGTGCCATGGCCTGACATCATCACGATGGTTATGTCGGGATCTTGCTGTTTAAATTCTTTGAGTAGACTAATACCATCCACATCAGGCATCCAAATATCGAGTAGGATTAAGGTAGGTGAATGCGAGGAAAAAGCAGCGCGGGCATCCAAGCCATCGCCAGCAATAACTACGCGATATCCTTCATCTTCAAGAATATCTTTAACAAGTTCCCGAATATCAGGCTCATCATCAACAACCAAAATTAACGGTTTGTCTTGACTCACTATATAGCACCCTCCAAAGGTAATTGTATAATTATACTCGCACCCACTGGCGCGACGTTTTCAGCCCAAACGTGACCACCGTGTTCTTCAACAATTTTTTGAACGATGGCGAGGCCAAGCCCCGTGCCTTTTGTTTTATTACTCGCGTAAGGTTCAAATAGTTTGTTTTCCATATTAGTTGGGATGCCGGGTCCATGATCACGAACACTAATTTCAAGCCACAGAATATTATCCTGTATCACACTGTGGTAGCTGATTACTATATCAACATCTAAATGGGCATCTTCGCTGGCTTCAATCGCATTTTTAAGCAAATTATGCAGTATTTGTCTGAAGCGAACACTATCAATATTAAGCGATATTTCTTCTGGGCTTTTTAATAAAGTAAACTGATGATTGGTGTCGCTTTGATATAGCGCGAGTACTTCACTGATAAGTTTGCCTATAGGCTGTACTTGTAAGTGCAAGTCTGGATTGCGCGCATAGTCAGAAAAATCGTTCACCATATTTTTCATCGCTTCAACTTGCTGCACGATAGTGTTGGTGAGTTTAGTTAAGGTACTGGATTGATCCGTTGGTAGCATCGGCAAATATTTATGTTGTAAACGCTCGGCAGAAAGTTGGATTGGTGTCAGAGGGTTCTTTATTTCATGTGCCAAGCGTCTTGCGACTTCCCCCCAAGCAGCATTCCGTTGTGCTTGCAACAGTGTGGTGACATCATCAAAAATAATGACCCAACCCGTGCCATTCGGCAGTAGTGTGCCGCGACACATTAGGGTTTGCAGTGCTTTTTTCTTTTGTAGCTCAATCTGTTGCTGCCAACTTTCACCTAGTGCTACTTTTTGCTCGATAAGCTGAATAAAGCTTAGTAAATGCGAGGACTGAGAGGCCAGTTTGTCGATGGTGCTTTCTAATCGTTGCTGCAAGTTAAGATTCAATATTTTGCTACTCGCAATATTGGCTGTGCGCAAAAATAACGTGTTATCAATCGTAATGACACCACTGGATAAGCTGCCTAATACGGTGGTGAGATAGTTGGTTTGTTGCTCTAATAAGCTATGACTCTGTTCTGTCGCATTACGCGCATGGGTGAGACGTTGAGTCATTTGGTTAAATGAACGTACTAAGAAACCGATTTCATCATGTCCCGACACTTCAAGTTGCGTATCGTAATTACCCGAGGCAACGGATTGTGTTCCTGCCGCCAGTGCCTGTAATGGCTCGACTATACGGCGGGAGATCCAAATGGCGAACCAGATTGAAGCGAGTAATGTGAGTAAAACAATCAGGCTCAGTGTAAGCGTGAATACGCTGATCAGTGGTTTCCGTAGATAACTAAGCTCTTTGTAATCGGTATAAGCATCTTGAACGGTTTTACCTAGTTCACTAAGTCGATCATTAACCGGAAATATAACTTGTAAAAAACGCTCTTGAATGAGGCCTTGTTTAGGCGGTAGTAGGACGGCGGCTCTAAGTTGTAAATTATCTTGTTCAGGATCCAACGATATATAAGCATCCTGTGTTTCTAGCTGGTGAAAAATTGTTTCGCTGGGGCGACTAGGTATAAAGATTACCGTGTCTTCCATGCTTGAGGTAATCAGTTGGCCATCCATTGTCCAGAGGCTAATCTCTATTGCGCCACTGAGCTTTGATAGCTCACGTAAGTTATGGTTAACATCTTGCACTGGTAATTCATTTAACAAACCCGCCATCATGCGTGTTTGTCTAAGCAAGGTTCGCATGCGAATGCCAAAAGCGGTACGACTTAATTCTAGCGAGTCATTGAGTGCTAGTTCAACTTTGACATCAAACCAACTATTAATGCCGCGATGTAAAAAGTGCATAGAAAAACTATAAACAACGGTCGTTGAAACGAGAATGAGTAATACAAACAAACTGACAAGACGAACCGTCAGTCTCGATCCCGCTTGGTTATTTTTGAAGTCTCGGTAAAGTCTAAACAGGCTGCGACCTAAAATGGCCATTAACAACAGTAGGGTGGCGATACCCAGTCCAAAAATAATTAAAAATAAATCATTAAATATTGAACTATCTTGGGTAGCGGCGCTGAGTAAATAAGCAAGGGGAAGCAGTAAAGCTGCAAGCGAGAAATAGGGTGCGCTGCCAGAGCTAAGACGTTTGAGCAAGTCTAATGCCATTGTGCTGGTGTCCAAGGGCTAGTGAGATGCCATTTACTGGAAATGATTGCGCCGGGACGCATCGGCGTCGGTAAAGCATATAAATCAATGCCGCTTCTAAGCTGGAATATCAAGTGATTGGTATTAACCAAGTGTTCGGGGGGTAAGGTGAAGTTTTGGATTTTACCTAAGTCGTGTAAGGCACCATCAAGAGAGGGGAAGTAACGTTCTTTCCCTGTGGCTATATCCTGTAAAACATATTGTTGGGCTAAGGCATGGTAGCGCATTTCATAGCTGATTTTAGTCCGCCATATTGCTTGTTCCCACTGCCAAAATTCTCCCCAAAGAGGCGTAACATCAAGCAGTTTGAATTCTTGGAAAAAAACGATGGGAATGCCGTTATCTAGCGCTTCAATTACCCTTGGAGTCAGTGGGTAATTTATTGTTGCATTGAGCACGTGACCATTGCCAATTTTAGTGATGTGGGCGGCGGGTATATCGAATGTGGTTGCCCAAGCATCACTCATACTGCTCAGAAAAAACAGTAGTGCGAGTAAGCCGTATAGTTTAGTGATGACTGAGGCTGGCATAATAAAAACCATCTAAAATATTATCACCAGGCAAACGTTGATAACCCAATGAGCGGCGTTCAGCTGGAGCCGGTGAAAGTGAATTTTCCTGCGCTTCGGGATGTTGTTGTAAAAAAGACGCTACTTGCTGTTCATTTTCTTGTTTGAGTGCTGAACACGTTGTATAGATCAATATGCCATCAGGTTTGAGCAGCGGCCATAATTTATTGAGTAATTGCTGTTGCTGTAAGGCAAGCGTGGTAATGTCATCGGGTCGGCGGAGTAGTTTAATATCTGGGTGTCGGCGAATGACACCCGTTCCAGAACAGGGTGCATCGATTAAAATTCGGTCAAACAGTTGGCCATCCCACCAGTTATCCACATCAACGGCATTTGCCGCAATGAGTTCAGCGTTAAGTTTCAGGCGGTCGGTGTTTTGTTTGATTTGTAGCAATCTACGCGGGTCAATATCGAGTGCGACCATGTGATTATCAGGAAACTGTTCCAATATGTGACAGGTCTTGCCGCCGGGTGCGGCACAGGCATCGAGGATCCGTAGATTAGGTTTTAAATCGAGTAATTGAGCGACTATTTGTGCCGCGCCATCTTGGACGGAGGCATCACCATCAGCGAATCCTGGTAATTGAAATACATCACAGGGCGATGCTAATAATATGCCATCGGAACAGAATTCAATGGCACTGGCATCGATGTTCGCCTGAGTCAGCCTGGCTAAATAATCTTGGCGAGACCCCTGTTGGGTATTAACACGCAACATCATCGGTGGCTGCTGGTTATTGGCTGTCAAAATGGCTGGCCATTGTACTGGCCAATCTTGTTTAAAGCGCTGGATTAACCAATCGGGATGAGCATATTGCGCGGATTCTTCTTGTTGAATCTTAACTTCAATTTCATCTTGTTGGCGTTGATAATTTCGTAAGGAGGCGTTAAGTAATCCCGTCGCCCAAGGTTTGCCTAGCGTTTTGCAGGCATTAACAGTTTCGGAGATAGCGGCATGCGATGGAACGCGCATATCACGTAATTGATACAAACCACATAATAGTAGTGCGGCTATATCAGCATCTTTGGCGCGCAATGATTTGGAGAGCAGACTTTGGCTGATGGCTTCTAATTGTGGCTGCCAGCGGATAACACCATAACAAAGCTGTTGACACAAGCTACGGTCATTGTCCGGCAGTGAGGTCAAGGCAGCTGCCAATACGCCGTTAAGTGAATGTTTTTTCTGGATAACTTCAGCTATTACCCGGGCAGCGCTGGCGCGAGCGGTGTGTTTTTGAGGTTTAGCCAAAATGTTCACCCGCCTTTATCGTATTTGCATTTAAAAAATCAGCGACAGGCATGGCACGCTTTCCCGGAAGTTGAATTTGCATTAGGCGTACTACGCCATCTTCGGTTGCAACATCAATGCTGTCTTTGTTTATGGCGATAATCTCACCTGAAGTAGCCGTCTCACTTTTTTCATCAACAAGTATTGCCGACCAAATTCTAAATACCTTATCTTGCCAGACCGTTTGTGCTACAGGCCAAGGGTTAAAGGCTTGTATTTGACGAACAATTTGGTAAGCAGCTTGTTGCCAATCAATTTCAGCTTCTGGTTTTAGCAGTTTGGCTGCATAGCAAGTCAAGGCATCTTCTTGGGCTTGCGCCTTACCTTTAAGTTCGGTGATGTTGACTAGCGAGGCTAATAAAGTGTCAGCGCCTAAGATGGCGAGTCGAGCATGTAATGTTTGCGCCGTATCTTCAGGATTAATCGGACAACTTGCTCGGGATAATACGGGGCCAGTATCTAAGCCTGCTTCCATTTGCATAATACAAACGCCGGTCTCAGCATCGCCTGCAAGAATAGCGCGTTGAATTGGAGCTGCCCCACGCCAACGAGGCAGTAACGATGCGTGAACATTAATACAGCCCAGAGAGGGTGTATCGAGTACTACTTGCGGCAACAATATGCCATAAGCAACGACGATCATAAGATCTGCATGATAATCAGCTAAGATTTGTTTGGCTTCATCTTGTTTAAAATTCAAGGGTTGTTCGACAGCAATATGGTGTTCAAAAGCTAGTTTTTTTACTGGGCTAGTCGTCAATTTTCGGCCGCGACCTGAAGGGCGATCTGGCTGGGTGTAAACAGCACAAATTTCATGATCCGTGGTCAATAATGCTTTGAGAGTCTCTGCGGCAAAGTCAGGGGTTCCAGCAAAAATGATGCGCATCGTTATCCTAGCGTTGTTGTTTAAATTGTTTTTCTAAGCGTTTTTTAATGCGCTGACGTTTTAAATTACTAATATAATCAACAAACAACTTGCCATCCAAATGATCAATTTCATGCTGAATACACGTTGCTAATAACTCCTCAGCATCCAACTCAAAGGTTACACCATCAAGGTTGAGCGCCTTAACTCGCACCGTGTCAGCTCGTGTGACCAGTTCATAAGCTTCTGGTACCGATAGACAGCCCTCTTCGTGCTCACGTTCACCTTGTTTTCGGATGATTTCAGGGTTGATAAAGATTAGAGGTGATGTTTTGTCTTCTGATATATCAATAACAATAAGTCGTTTTTGCACATTGACTTGATTGGCGGCCAAGCCAATCCCAGGACAGTCATACATTGTTTCAAGCATATCATCCGCAAGCTTACTGATTTCAGCTGTTATCTCGGTGATCGCGGTCGCTTTTTTACGTAAGCGAGGATCAGGGAAGTGAAGGATTTCAAGTAGCGCCATAAATAAACCTAATAGATTATACAACTGACCAAAACGGGTCATCTTAATCGGATAACTATTACGAGACTCTTTTAAAAGAGTTGTCTTTTCTGTCATGTCCTGACGAAAAATACTTATCCTATACAGGGCTTATTGTAACTGACTGTGGGGGGAAGAGAAATATTTCAAGTGGAGATTTTTGTTTCAATCACTTTAATGTAGTGAGAGTGTTATAAAAATAGCATGCAAAATGATGCAACAGAACTCAGCACACTTCATTACTACCGTAGCTGATTATCTGTTGCATTAATATGAAAAATTAGCGCTATTTTAAGCTGGAAAAATAAGCCGCAAGGTCGTCAATATCTGCATCGGTTAAATTAGCTGCTTGCATCTGCATAATGGCCGCCATACCACCATTACGTTCTTTGCTGCGGTAGCTTGTTAAAGCCGAAACTAAATAAGCTTCATTTTGGCCTGCAAGATTAGGATACATGGCAACGACAGCAATACCGACTGGACCATGGCAGCTTGCGCAGAGTGTCGCTTTGGCCTTTCCTGCTGCAACATCACCTGCTGCAAAGGCCAAATTTGCGCTAAAGAGAGCTGTTAGCGCAATTAGTGGGAAAATAAGACGTTTCATATGATGATATCCTGAATATTTAAAGTTAAGGTTTAAGTTACACCATTACAGCGTGTATTCTTTTTATATCATGAGGGGGTATTAAGCGGCAAGTATTTGTCACCAAATTGTTAGCCGTTAATTATCAATTATCAATTATCAATTATCAGGGTATTAATTAAGGTTATTTACATTTAGATTGATCAAATTTAGCTATGAAGCTTGATTCCTTATCGCGCTTATAACACACTATAGCCTTAGTATTGTCTGTGCTTACTAGGATTGAAGACAATAATTTAGTTATCCATGAGGATATTTTGATGATTCGCTACTTTTATTTAAGTGTTTTGTTTGTATTGTTCAGTGTACCTTTGTTTGCAAAGGATGTGATGTTGAATGCCACTCACCCGCAAAATTACGAGGTCGTCAGAGGGGATACCTTATGGGATATCTCAGCTAAGTTTTTACAACATCCTTGGCAATGGCCGGAAATCTGGCAGGTCAATCCACAAATTAATAATCCGCATTTAATTTATCCTGGCGATTTACTCTCGCTAAGCTATATCAATGGCCAGCCGGTGTTGACCTTAACCCGTGGATCAAGGGCCTATAAATTGTCACCCGAGGTAAGGGAAATAAAATTAGAAGAGGCTATTTCAACCATTCCTCGCTCTGCAATTTCTGCTTTTTTATCTAAACCACTGGTTGTGGGCGAAGAAACCTTAAGTAACGCACCTTATATTGTTGCCAGCACTGATGAACGTTTGATCCTAGGCGCCGGCGATAGAGCCTATGTGCGTGGCATTGAAGGCGATGAAATTGAGCAGTTCAGTGTCTTTCGTGGCGGTAAGGTCTACACCGATCCTGAAACGGCAGAAGTGTTAGGTTATGAAGCTATTTATACTGCTGATGCGATGCTAGAAACAGCAAGTGATATTTCCACAGTAATGTTACGCAACACCAATCGTGAAGTGTTAACAGGAGATAGATTATTGCCCGTAGATGATGGCCAGAATGAAATGAACTTTTTTCCTCATTCACCAGAACAAGCCGTTAATGGTCGTATTATTTCAGTGTTTGATGGCGTGTCGCAGGTGGGACAATATCAAATAGTCGTGTTGAACCGTGGTACAAGAGAGTCTATAGAAGTCGGCCATGTATTAGCTGTCATGCGAGCAGGTCAAACCGTGAGGGACACTGTTACGTCAGATAAAGATGACATGATTACCTTGCCAGATGAATCAGCGGGTGTGGCCATGGTTTTTAAAGTATTTGAAAAAGTAAGTTATGCACTAGTGATGACAGCAAGTCATGCTATTCACCTGAATGACAAAGTGAGTGAAATAGAATAAAAGGTGGCTCTGTTAATGATAATGCGAGCTATAGATTGACTAATTATCAGTACGCATTCTGTAGTCATCATCGCTCAGCTAGTGGGTGTTTAAACTGAATAGGTTTTCTAGTGAGCAACGTCCTTTGGCATGTTGGTTGGCGTTACACCGTACCCCTGGTGTTGGGCCCGTAACATTTGCTCGTTTACTTACGCAATTTTCCGAGCCAGAAGCGGTATTTGATAAGCCTAATCTAGCAGAAAATATTTCAGCCCGAACACGAAGCGCCTTGCATGATCCTGACTGGGAGAAAATCGAGAAAGACTTAGCTTGGTTTGCTGAGCCTGACCGCCACATTATTACCTTACAGGATTCACGTTATCCAGCAATGCTTAAACAGATTGCAGATCCGCCTAGTTTATTATTCGTTCAAGGCGATGTGGATTTAGTATCTCAATGGCAAATTGCCATGGTAGGTAGTCGTAATCCCTCGGCGTCAGGACGAGACACCGCGTACGAATTTGCTCGATATATGGCACAAGTGGGTCTGACCGTCACTAGCGGGCTGGCAATGGGGATTGATGCAGCGGCACATCAAGGTGCTTTGGCTGGTCAAGGTAAAACAATTGCCGTTATTGGCACGGGCTTAGATCGTGTTTATCCTGCGAAACATAGGGATTTGGCTCATAATATCGCTTCAACAGGTGCCATTGTGTCGGAATTTGCTTTGGGAACGGCGCCACGTGCTGAAAATTTTCCGCGACGAAATCGAATCATTAGTGGTCTGTCTTTGGGCACGCTAGTCGTTGAGGCAGCGCTGCAAAGTGGATCATTAATTACAGCACGAATGGCCTTAGAGCAGGGTAGGGAAGTATTTGCTATTCCAGGTTCCATTCACAATCCTCTGGCGCGAGGCTGTCATCAATTGATTCGCGATGGTGCAAAGCTAGTCGAAACGGCGCAAGATATTTTAGAAGAACTAAGTCCGTTAGCGGCCGTTCAAAGCGAAGAAAAAGTGGTTGTTGACGAAGTCGAGTCAGAGATGAAATTAGATGATGATTATCAGCTTTTGCTGAATCATTTGGGCTATGATCCAGTACAAATTGACCTACTGATAGCACGCTGTAGATTGACGGCGGATGTCGTTTCCTCCATGCTGTTATTATTAGAACTACAAGGTCAGGTTGAATCATTGCCGGGTGGCCGCTATGTTCGCATCGGTAATTAACCCTCCTTATATAGAGACTCCTAGAGGAATTCAATGAAAGAAGATGTATTTGATGTATTGCTGTATTTGTTTGAAAACTACATTGACACAGATGATTCAAATAAGCCTGATAAAGACGCCTTAGAGACAGAGCTTGAGGGTGTTGGTTTCCTTCATCTTGAAATTCATAAGGCGTTTGAGTGGCTGGAAAGCATGACCGTAATTGAAGAAAAATCATCAAAAGAAGATAGGCATAAAGCTGAATTGGCCATGCGGTTTTATACCGAACAAGAATTATTACGACTCGATATGCAGTGTCGAGGATATTTGTTGTTTTTAGAGCAGGTCGGTGTGTTGGATGGTGAGACCCGCGAAGTGGTCATCGAGCGTGTAATGGCATTAGATACCGATGAAATTGATTTAGATCAAATGAAATGGGTCGTGTTGATGGTGTTGTTTTATCAACCAGGTCGTGAAATTGCTTATGCCTGGATGGAAGACTTGGTATTTGAAGATTTGGAGGCGGTTGTTCACTAAAAGTGGTAGTGATAACTATCGTAAATACTGTCCGTGTAGACCGGCTTACATGGTTCGATACTGTTCATTTTGGTGCTGTAAAATATGGGAAAAAAATTAGTTATTGTTGAATCGCCCGCGAAGGCAAAAACGATCCAGAAATATCTGGGTAAAGATGTTGAAGTTTTGGCATCTTATGGTCATGTTCGTGACTTATTACCTAAAGAAGGCGCTGTTGATACCGCTAATGATTTTGCGATGAAGTATCAAGTTATTGATCGTAACAGTAAACACCTCGATGCGATTGCTAAGGCAATGAAGAAGGCCGATGTCTTATATCTCGCAACGGATCCGGATCGCGAGGGAGAGGCTATTTCATGGCATTTATTAGAGTTACTAAAAAAACGCGGCGTGTTGAAGGACAAAGAAACTCATCGTGTAGTATTTCATGAAATAACCAAGCAAGCGGTGAACGATGCCGTTGCTCACCCTCGTGGATTATCAATGGACATGGTCAATGCGCAGCAAGCGCGCCGAGCACTTGATTATCTGGTAGGTTTTACCCTGTCGCCATTGTTATGGAAAAAAGTCCGTCGCGGTTTATCTGCCGGCCGAGTGCAAAGCCCTGCACTGAGAATGATTGTTGAACGTGAATTAGAAATTGAAGCCTTTATTCCACGAGAATACTGGTCAATTGAGGCGGATGCGGCATTTGAAAAGCAAAATTTTGAAGGCAAGTTAACGCACTATAAAGATAAAAAATTATCGCAATTTACGGTTACTAATGGCGAACAATCAGTCGAGGTAGTAGCCACGCTTAATAAAGCTGCCGAAGGTAAATTACTGGTTACTAAGGTTGACAAAAAACAACGTAAACGTAATCCAGCCGCGCCATTTACCACTTCAACATTACAACAAGAAGCATCGCGAAAATTAGGTTTTGGTGCGCAACGCACAATGAGTGTTGCCCAGCAATTATATGAAGGTACTGATACCGGTGATGGCGCGGTCGGTTTAATTACCTATATGCGTACCGATTCGGTGACCCTAGCGGGCGAAGCCGTTGAAGAAGTACGCGCCTTTATTGCTGAAAAATATGGTGCTAAAGCAGTACCCGCTACGCCGCAAACATATAAAACCAAGTCTAAAAATGCCCAAGAGGCCCATGAGGCCGTTCGGCCTACATCAGTATTGCGCACTCCTGAATCACTTAGTAAATATCTTTCTAGTGATCAGTTAAAACTTTACACATTAATTTGGCAGCGCACCGTTGCGTGTCAAATGGTGCATGCAACGATGAATACTGTGGCCGTTGATTTGGCTTGTGGTGCAGGTAATACCTTCCGAGCCACTGGTTCAACCGTGGTTAACCCGGGGTTTATGAGTGTTTATCTTGAAGGTCAAGATGACGCGGCTAAATCTGATAAAGATGAGCGTATTTTACCGATAATGGAAGTGGGTAATGTTGTTGAGTTACTTGCTATTCGACCTGAACAACATTTTACTGAGCCACCACCACGCTTTAGTGAGGCTAGTTTAGTTCGGTCTTTAGAAGAGCATGATATTGGCCGTCCTTCTACCTATGCCAGCATTATTTCAACCTTGTTACAGCGTGAATATGTCGAGCTTGAGAAAAAACGCTTTCATCCAACAGATGTTGGTCGTGTAGTGGGTAAGTTTCTGGCAGAACATTTTGCCAAATATGTTGATTATGATTTCACTGCAAAATTAGAAGATGAACTCGATGCGGTGGCTCGTGGTGAAAAAGAATGGGTGCCATTACTACGTAACTTTTGGGGACCGTTCAAAGAGCAAGTCGAAACCAAAGATAAAGAAGTGCAGCGCAGTGACGTTACCCAAGAATTAATGGACGAAGATTGTCCGAAATGTGGTAAAAAACTATCGAGTCGTTTAGGGCGTAGTGGTCGTTTTATCGGGTGTACTGCTTATCCAGAATGTGATTACACGCGTAATATTAATGGCGAAGAAACATCGAATGAACCAGAAGTGGTTGCTGATCGTAAATGCCCTAAATGTGAGTCCGATTTATGGGTGAGAATAGGTAAATATGGCAAATTTATTGGCTGTAGCAGTTATCCAAAATGTAAGCATATTGAATCGCTAGAACAGCCAACGAATACGGGTGTGACCTGTCCACAATGTAATAAAGGTGAAATCCTTACACGCAAATCTCGTCGTGGCAAAGTTTTCTATTCTTGTTCGGACTATCCTGATTGCGATTATGCCTTATGGAATGAGCCATTGAAGGAGGAATGTCCTAGCTGTAAATGGCCTATTTTGACGATTAAAACGACAAAAAGTCGTGGCACTGAAAAAGTCTGCCCTCAAAAAGAGTGTGACTATATTGTAAAAGTGGAATCGGCATAAGCCTATTATTTACCAGTTGTTATATGACATAAGCTGTAAAAAGTGCGTTCAGTTATGAACGCACTTTTTTTATGCCTGATTGTTATTAGACTTAATCTACCGCTTCCTTGGGCTTTAATAGGTTCTTAATTTTTACCCCTACCAGTGCTAATACCGCAAAATAAATGACCGCGGCGCTTAATATTAAGCCAAATAACACTGTAACGCGTTGCCGAGCTGCCCAGCTTAGCCATTCACTTGTTATTGGGGTTAACAGCATCAGCAAGGCAAGCAAGCTGGCATTGGCAATAAGCAGTTTAATGATAAAGCGACCCCAGCCTGCAATAGGATTATATACCCCAAGTTTACGTAAGCCGATAAATAATAGGCCAGCATTAAGGATGGCTGATAACGAGGTGGCTAAGGCAAGCCCAACATGGGCGAATTGGATCATTAAGATGATATTGAGCACCATATTAGTTACCATCGCGATAATACCGATTTTAACCGGTGTCTTGGTATCTTGCCGTGCATAATAAGCAGGTGCCAATATTTTAATAAAAATGAAAGGCAGTAATCCAAGGCCATAAGCCATTAGGCTGAGCGACGCTTTATGGGCATCTAACGGTGTGAACTCACCATACTGGAATAGCGTGAGGAGTAGTGGCTCCGCTAGCCAAATAAGGCCGATAGCGGCGGGCGTACCGATAATAAAGACCCAGCGTAGAGCCCAATCAATAGTGTGTGAGAACTCGACTTTAGAGGCTGAAGCATGTTTTTTCGACAGACTAGGTAAAATTACCGTTGATAAGGCGATGCCTAAAACGCCCAGAGGAAACTCAACCAAACGATCGGAATAATACAGCCAAGAAATACTGCCAGTAGCTAAGAAGGAGGCTAATACGGTATCGAGTAATAAGTTTATTTGAGCAACCGATACGCCAAACATGGCCGGAACCATTAGCTTTAATATTTTTTGTACGCCGCTGTCTTTCCAGCCCCAGCGTGGCTTTGGTAGATGTTTTATATTTATTAAAAAAGGTATTTGAAAAAGTAATTGAACTAGCCCACCGATAAATACCCCCCACGCTAATGCCATGACGGGTTCTTCAAGTTGTGGCGACAACCATAAGGCGCAGCTGATCATTGATAAATTAAGAAATACAGGGGTAAAAGCGGGTACCGCAAATTTACCAAAACTATTCAAAATAGATCCCGCTAAGGCAGTGAGCGAAATAAAAAATAAATAAGGGAAGGTGATTTTAAGTAAGTCACCAGCTAATGCAATCTTGTCTGGGCTGTCAATAAAGCCTGGCGCAAAGACCATAATTAATACCGGAGCGGCTAAAACACCGATGGCGGTGATAATAAATAAGATGCCAGCTAACGTTCCGCTGGTATTGGCAATCAATTCTTTGAGATCGAGATCGCCTCGATTGCGATATTCTGCAAGCACAGGAATAAACGCTTGTGAGAAGGCACCTTCGGCAAATAAACGTCGTAAGAAATTAGGGATCTTAAATGCGACAAAAAATACGTCAGCACCTAAACCTGCGCCAAATAATCTAGCGATGACAATGTCACGTACAAAACCGAGGATCCGCGATAAAAAAGTCATGATGCTGACGATAGCCGTTGACTTAAATAGTTTTTCGCTCATTGATAAATCCATTATTAATGGT
>JBLIKM010000001.1:0-28084 GCA_047636295.1 Methylophagaceae bacterium | reverse complement strand
GCACGTAATACACGATCGCAGATTTCGGTCATTTCTAAAACAGGATCCACTTCTACGCTAATGCGTTTAAGTTCGCCTCGCAGTTCTAAGTGGGCAATAAAGTCACGTAAATCGGTGTATTTCATAATCTGGCTCAGGGAAACGATGAGTTAGTTCATTTAAAAGTGATACTTTATCACTGATAAGGTGAGCTTTTAGATTTTTATCGAAATCAAGCTGCTTATTACTTTTTAGAAAATAGCGATTCGCGTGCTGTTTCAATAATCTCTTGTACGATGGGCGGATTAACTCGTTTTTCAATATAAATAGCGTAAAACTCTTCGACTATTTCATCAGTTTTACCAATCGCTTTAACCTGATATTGCTGTTCAACTTCCTGCTGAATTACGGTCGGGGCTGTAAAAACACCGACACCTTCTCGGCCAAATGCTTTCATTAAAGCACTATCATCAAATTCAGCGATAATCTTAGGTTTGATGTGATACTTAGTTAACCACTGCTCAATAGAAGAACATAAATGGTTGCGGCTATTCGGAAACAGCATCGGAGTGTTATGCAAACAGTGTGGAAACTCGCCGATTAGCTGAGATTGCAGCGCTTCTGTCGCAAAAAAGCTAACAGAAGATTGACCTAATTTTTTGCTAATCCCACGCATGCTAACTGTTTCTGGAATAGGTCGTTCAGAGATCACTAAATCTAGCCGATGCAAAGTCAATTCAGCTAGTAAGGTATCAAGATCCGATTCACGACAGTTCATTCTAATTACATTGGCTTGTTTTACTGCTGGTAATAAAATCTGATGAGTGATGGATTTAGCGATAACATCAACAATGCCGACTTTTAAGAGTTGTGGCCGCGCTATTGGCAGGTCATGTAACATCTGTTCCAGCTCACTGCCTAGGGAGAAAATCTCATCGGCATAGCTCATCACTTGATTGCCAATATCTGATAACTCAAGACCTCTGCCAACCTTATTAAACATTTTTACACCGTAATACTCTTCTAATAGGCTTAATTGGCCGCTGATAGTTTGAGATGTAATGTTTAGGCGTCCGCTCGCCCTAGTAATACTGCCTTCTTTTGCTACCGTCCAAAAATAATGTAAATGCTTATAGTTCATATCTATATAACCTTTCGTATTTCCCGAGCAATCTGTATTAAAAATTCGAGTTTTATTGTGTCTTCATTTTATCTATTATTCAAGCATAACTTTTTTCAACGAGGAGAGAACGATGCAAATTGATATACAAGCTAGATCATTTACGTTAACGAAAGCCTTGAAAAAATATGCAGAGCAAAAATTAACGTCATCACTTTCTGGTTGCAAAGATCAACTTCGACGAGTTGTGATCCGTTTATCAGATATTAATGGCCCTCGTGGTGGTGAAGACAAACATTGCCATATTCAAGTGGTATTACCCGGTATGCCAGATGTCATTATTGAAGATACTGAAAATGACATGTATGCGGCGATTGATAAAGCAACTGATCGGGCCAGCTCGGCTGTGACTCGAAAAGTGACACGCAAAAAATCCCGTCAAAGGCATAGCTTGCCGTTAAGAAATCATTTAATGGCCTAGACTTATTATTAGGAACAAACAACATGAATACGACAAATACACTTTATTCAGACCAACAACAGCTGGGTATACTCGCAACCAACAAAGTGATTCGCAACACCTATATGCTGCTGTCGATGACTTTATTATTTAGTGCGTTAGTCGCGAGCGTATCAATGAGTCTTAACTTGCCTCACCCCGGTATCATTTTGACACTGATCGGTTATTTTGGCCTGCTATTTTTAACCAATAAATTTCGTAATAGTACAGCGGGCTTGGTATCGGTATTCGCCTTAACAGGCTTTATGGGTTACACCCTAGGGCCGATTTTAAGCAGCTATTTATCATTGCCAAATGGTAGCCAAATTGTGATGAATGCCATGGCAACAACTGGCGCAATGTTTATTGGTTTATCGGCATATGCATTAAAAACACGTAAAGACTTTAGCTTTATGGGAGGGTTTTTAATGGTGGGGATTTTGGTTGGCTTTGTTGCAGGCTTAGGAGCCATCTTCTTTGAAATGCCAGGATTATCGTTAGCGGTTTCAGCGATGTTCGTATTATTGATGGCTGGACTAATTTTGTATCAAACAAGCAGCATCATAAATGGTGGTGAAACTAACTACATTATGGCAACGGTAACACTGTACGTGTCTATCTTTAACTTATTTACTAGCCTACTGCATCTGATGGGTGCAATGTCAGGCGATGACTAAGCCATAATTTCAGCACAAAAAAGGGCAACTCTTAATATTAAGAGTTGCCCTTTTTTTGTACAAAGCACTAGATTAGTGTTTAGGCTGCAATACCGCTGTGACGTAGTAAAGCATCAATCTCTGGCTCACGACCTCGGAATTCAATAAACAGCTCCATCGGTTCGCGCGATCCGCCCTGTTCTAAAATTGATTGCAAAAAGGCTAGTCCAGTGGCGCGATCAAAAATCCCGTTTTCTTCAAACTTAGAAAACGCATCGGCTGATAACACTTCAGCCCATTTGTAGCTGTAATAACCGGCCGCATAACCACCTGCAAATATATGAGAAAAGCTGTGAGCAAAGCGGTTAAAAGTGGGTGGTTTAACAACAGCAACTTGGTCACGCACTTCTGCTAATATTTTATCCACTTGGTCTTCTTGTTCAGGATTAAATTCAAGATGAAGACGGAAATCAAATAATGAGAATTCTAGCTGACGCACCATAATCATCGCTGACTGAAAATTACGCGCAGCGATCATTTTGTCGAATAAACCTTGCGGCAAGACTTCACCCGTTTCAAAATGTCCTGAGATTAAATCTAACGCTTCACGTTCCCATGCCCAGTTTTCCATAAACTGACTGGGTAACTCAACCGCATCCCAGGCCACGCCATTAATGCCTGCTACGCCAGCATGATGAATTTTAGTCAGCATATGATGCAAACCATGACCAAACTCATGAAATAAAGTAGTGACTTCATCATGGCTAAATAAAGCCGGTTTATCACCTAAAGGCTCAGAAAAATTACATGTCAAAAATGCCACTGGAGTTTGAATGCCCACTTCCGTTTGACGACGAACATAACATTCATCCATCCATGCACCGCCACGTTTGTGATTACGTGCATACAAATCAAGATAAAACTGACCGCGTAATTCATCCTTGTCATCAAAAATTTCAAAAAAGCGTACGTCTTTATGCCACACATCGATATCATGGCGTTCTTTAATATCTAAGCCATAAAGACGATTCACTACAGCAAACAAGCCTGATACAACCTTATCTTCAGGGAAATAAGGTTTAAGCTCTTCTTGTGAAATTGAATAACGTTGTTGACGCAATTTTTCTGCGTAATAAGTGACATCCCACGCTTCTAAGTCACTAATTTCAGGATTTTGTTCGTTCGCATAAGCTTTTAACTCAGTGAACTCTCGCTCTGCAATCGGTTTAGATCGCCCAGCAAGATCACATAAAAAGTCTAGCACCTGCTGTGGTGACTGTGCCATTTTTGTTGCTAATGACCGTTCTGCATGATTATCAAAACCAATTAACTGTGCTAATTCATGACGTAATTTAAGAATATCAGCCATGATCTCAGTGTTATCCCACTGCCCAGCATGCGGACCTTGGTCCGATGCTTTGGTGGCAAAGGCCGTGTACATTTCTTCACGAAAGTCACGATCATCGGCATAAGACATAACGGGCATATACGAAGGGAAATCCAAGGTGAATAACCAGCCATCTAATTCATCGCGTTGGGCAAACTGTGCTGCCATATCCTTAGTCGAATCGGGTAAACCGGATAATAAGGCCTCGTCAGTAATATGTTTTTTCCATGCATGAGTCGCATCCATTAAGTTTTCTTCAAACTTAGCCGTCAGCTCGGTTAATTGTTGTGAAATCTGTTTGAATTTGTCGCGATCATTTTGTGACAACTCAACACCCGACAAACGAAAATCACGCAGCGCATTATCAATCACTTTTTTTTGTGCAACATCTAATTGTTCATACGCAGGACTATTTGCCAAGGCGTTGTACGCTTTATATAAATCTTCATTTTGCCCCAACTCAGTACCAAACTGACTTAGTTTTGGTAAACAAGCATTGTAGGCAACGCGTAATTCATCTGAATTCATCACCGAATTAAGGTGACTAACAGGTGACCAAACCTTATCAATAGTAGCGTCTAACGCTTCCATCGGCAGTACTAATGATTGCCATGTCGGTTCATCTTGATTGTTGAGCAAGTCTTCGACGGTTTGTTTTGCCTGTTCCAACGCCTGATTTAACGCTGGCTCAACATGTTCAGGTTTGATCTTTGAAAAAGCGGGGAACTCATTATTGTCTAATAAAGGATTGGTCATAAACTTCCACATAGTAATTAATAACAAAGTGATTATACGTCATGCGACACGAGGACGTTTAGTCGTCACCATAATGACATAAATCCTTCATCGTTTTGTCATAGTACTTAGTTATAGTATTACCATTATCTTAAGCCAAAGAGTACCCGATGCAAACACCATTCAGCATAGACGAAACGATTAAAGTACGTAGTGTCTGGATATCAGACGTTCATCTGGGTTTTCGTGGTTGTAGTGCTGACTTTTTACTTGATTTTCTTCACCGTATTGAATGTGATTATTTATATTTAGTCGGCGACATCATTGATATTTGGGAAATGAATAAGCGCGTATTTTGGCCGCAAGCTCACAATAATGTTATTCGCACTATTCTCGGTAAAGCGAAACATAACACCAAGGTTATTTATGTCCCTGGTAATCATGACGAAATGTTGCGCGACTTCGATGGTGCAATATTTGGCAATGTTGAAATAAGAAATGAAACAATTCACACCACTGCTGATGGCAAAAAACTACTTGTTATTCATGGTGATGAATTTGATGGCGTGGTCAAATGTTCCCCCATTATTGCAAAAATGGGTAGTCGTTTATATGACTATTTGCTCCGCGCTAATCGCTGGGTCAATTTTGTACGCCGTAAACTCGGCTTTCCTTACTGGTCTCTTGCCGCCTTCCTAAAACACAAAGTAAAAAATGCCGTTCAGTACATAAGTAATTTCGAGGAAGCCGTTGCCTATGAAGCGGCAAGACAAAAAGTTGATGGTGTTGTTTGTGGTCATATTCATCGTGCCGAAATAACACGTCTACATGATATTGATTATTTTAACTGTGGCGATTGGGTAGAAAGCTGCACAGCTTTAATTGAACGGCCCGATGGTTCGATGGAAATTTTGAAGTGGAACGATATTATCAACGAAGCTAATACCCTTACCAAGGCAGCCTAAATGAAAATTGTTATTGTCACTGATGCATGGCAACCGCAAGTGAATGGTGTCGTGCAAACACTAAAGCAAACCTATAACCATCTTATTAAAATGGGCCATGACGTTTTTTTACTGACGCCAGAAGGTCATTACACTATTCCCTGTCCCTCTTACCCTTCGATACCTCTTGCCCTATTTCCAGGTCGCAAAATAGCCAGTGATTTAACAGCAATCAACGCCGATGCAGTACATATTGCTACCGAAGGCCCTTTAGGTATAGCAGCGCGTCGATGGTGCATCAGAAATAAGGTGCAATTCACCACGTCATACCACACCCAGTTTCCAGAATATGTGCGGCTTAGATTACCGATTCCACTCAGCTGGACTTACACTTGGTTTCGCCGTTTTCATAATAGAGCGGTTCATACACTAGTGCCGACTGAATCTCAAAAACAGCGCTTACAGTCACATGGTTTTAATCATGTTCATGTCTGGGGACGTGGTGTAGATACCTCCATATTTAAACCTAATAATCCTCAACTGATAGACTTGCCGAGGCCGATTACGCTCAACATGGGCCGAGTTGCGATCGAAAAAAATATTGAAGCCTTTTTGTTACTTGATTTGCCTGGCAGTAAAGTCGTTGTTGGCGATGGGCCTGATCTTGATATGCTGAGGAAAAAATATCCTGATGTACTATTTACCGGTGCCAAATTTGGTCATGAACTCGCTTCTTGGCTCGCCGCAGCAGATGTATTTGTATTCCCAAGTAAAACGGACACATTCGGCTTAGTTTTACTAGAAGCACTAGCCTGTGGCGTACCGGTTGCCGCTTATCCAGTAACGGGACCTAAGGATGTTATTGAACATGGGCGGGTGGGTTATTTGGATGACGATCTTAAAACAGCAGTCATAAACGCTTTACAATTAGATAAGGTGGCTTGCGTAGAATTTGCTAAGCAACGTAACTGGCAAGCCTGCACGCAGATTTTTGCTGAATTAATGTATAACAATGCTAGGGATAAATCTTCGAATAATGATGGCATCAGCCATCAATTTTAATGTCTATCGCAGCCATCCCTAACACCTTTCTGTGGTAAAAAAACAACTAAACAGATCGTTGTGAGGATAAAACACCACTCGAACTTGCTCCAAAACGCCGTCCATGCCATTATCCCCCCAATGATAACCTCAAAAAATCAGGATAAAAGACGTGCCTAAGATCACATTATTCATTAAAGTCGGTATTTTAACTGGCATCATACTACTAACTGGTTGTGCGACAGCAAACAGAGTCGATGGCGTTAATGACCCATTAGAAGGTTATAACCGCGCAATGTACTCATTTAATGATGCGGTTGACCGTGCGGTCATTAAACCTGTTGCTATAGGTTACGATACGGTTGTGCCAACAGGAATAAGCCAAGGTGTTAGTAACTTTTTCAGAAACCTGAATGATATCACCGTTATTTTAAATAATTTACTTCAATTTAAATTTGGTCAAGCTTTAAATGACACAGGTCGTTTTGCGTTAAATACTACCGTCGGCTTCGCCGGAATATTGGATGTTGCAACGTTCGCTGGACATGAAAAAAATAATGAAGATTTTGGCCAGACACTTGGTGTTTGGGGCATTCAACCCGGTCCTTATGTAGTTTTACCTATCTTAGGCCCACGTAATTTCCGCGATACCGTTGGTTTAATCGGTGATAGGTATACCGACCCAGTGACCTATATCGATGACACTGGAACGCGCGGTGCATTTATCGCCACACAGGTTATTGATAGTCGCGCCAATAATCTAAGTATTAAAAATGTACTTGACGAAGCAGCGCTAGATGAATATAGCTACGTTCGAAATGCCTATCAGCAACGTCGTCAAAACCTTGTCTATGATGGTAATCCACCAAAAGATGATTTTGATGTATTTGCCGACTAGGCCATCGCAATGAGGACAATATGTTGCTAGCAACATATAATACAAAGCCGAGTCCTAACTCGGCTTTTTTAATTACGCTACTGGCTGTTAACTATTTATGACAACTGCACTTTTTATTCTCGCGATCGTTGCTGGTTTTGCTGTTCTAATATGGGGTGCTGAACGTTTTATTGACGGTGCAGCAAGTATCGCGACTAATCTTGGTATTTCACCTTTAATTGTCGGTTTAACGATTGTTGGTTTTGGTACCTCTGCACCTGAGATGCTGGTTTCAGCCTTAGCCTCATTTGATGGTGTACCGGCAATGGGGGTGGGTAACGCACTCGGCTCAAATATTACTAATATAGGTTTAGTTTTGGGCATCACTATTCTAATTACACCACTAACCGTAAATTCAGCCAGTTTGAAACGCGAATTTCCAATGCTGGCATTGGTAATGGCTATAGCACTATACCTAGTTTGGGATTTAGAACTCAGTCACTTAGATGGTATTATCTTATTTAGCGGTTTCATTATCACCCTATTTGGTATGGCTTACCTTGCTGTAAAAAGCACAGTCAAAGACCCGCTAGCCCAAGAATTCGAACAACAATTTGCCGAACATAAGATGTCCACTAAAAAAGCGGTATTAAGCTTTAGTATTGGTTTAATCTTTTTGTTAGTAGGTTCAAAAGCATTAGTATGGGGTGCCACTGGCATTGCCCTGTTATTAGGTGTCAGCGATCTCATTATTGGTCTTACTATCGTTGCAATTGGTACCAGTCTGCCAGAGCTTGCGGCATCGATTATCTCGGCACTCAAAAATGAACATGATATTGCCGTGGGCAACATATTAGGCTCTAATATGTTTAATTTGCTAGCCGTATTAGCCATGCCAGGATTAATTGCCCCTTCAGTACTTGAACCAATGATTTTATTACGAGATTTTCCGGTTATGATTGCATTAACCATCGTCTTATTTCTGTTTGCTTATTTCGGCAAAAATGGCCGTATTGGACGTGTTGCAGGTAGCTTGATGTTAGTCAGCTATATTGCTTACAACAGCTTACTTGCCGTTCAAAGTAGTCAAGGCATAATATAAGGGCGCTATGATAAAAACAATGCAAACTGAATCCGAGAAATTAAAAACACTCGGACTTGCTGTAATCAATACTGAAATTGAAGCTATTTCTGGCTTACGTGACCGTATTGACGATGCCTTTGTGCAAGCCTGCCAGTATTTACTGCATTGTGAAGGTCGCATTGTCGTTATTGGCATGGGTAAATCAGGGCATATCGGAGGCAAAATTGCAGCCACCCTTGCTAGCACCGGCAGCCCTGCATTCTTTGTTCATCCTGGTGAAGCAAGTCACGGTGACTTAGGAATGATTACTGATAATGATGTGGTCATAGCACTGTCAAATTCAGGTGAGACCAGTGAAATATTAACTATTTTGCCGCTGATAAAACGACTCGGAGTGCCGCTCATTGCTTTAACGGGTAAACCTATGTCAACACTGGCAATGTGTGCTGACAGTCACATTGATGTCAGTGTCGATAAAGAGGCTTGTCCTCATGGTTTGGCACCTACATCAAGCACTACAGCTGCACTAGTGATGGGCGATGCCTTGGCTATTTCACTACTAGAAAAAAAAGGGTTTACTGCTGAAGATTTTGCTTTATCCCATCCAGGCGGTAATCTTGGCCGCCGTTTACTTTTACGTGTCCGTGATATTATGCATATTGGTGATACCATACCTAAGGTTGCGGATGTTGCGCTGATCAGCGATGCCTTAATTGAAATGACCAATAAAGGTCTCGGCATGACAGCTGTCACCGATAGCAGTGGACAGATTGTAGGCATATTTACTGATGGTGATTTACGTCGTGTAATCGCTCAGCAGGTCGATGTCCACACAACCAAACTCGCTGAATTTATGACCATTAATTGTAAAACAGGGCGCCCTGAAATGCTAGCCGCCGAAATATTAACGCTGATGCAACATCATAAAATTAATGCGTTACTGATAACGGATAGTAATCAACAGCTTGTTGGTGCCGTCAATATGCATGATCTACTGCGCGCTGGTGTCGTATAAATGGCGAAATCTGCTTCTGTAAAGCTAAACACATCACATTTATTTGAATACATTAGGGATTAATATGCAAGACATTCTCACTCGTAGCAAAGATATTAAACTGGTAATTTTCGATGTTGATGGTGTACTCACTGACGGCAGCATCATTATTGGTGATGATGGTGAAGAATATAAGGCGTTCCACTCCCGAGATGGTCATGGCATGAGACTTCTACAATATACTGGCGTCGATATCGCCATCATTACCGGACGTACCTCAAAAGTAGTTGAACATCGCATGGCTAGTTTAGGTATCAACCATCTTTATCAAGGGCAGAAAGTTAAACTACCTGCATTTGAAGATCTCATTAAGCGCTTAAATCTTAAGCCTGAACAATGTGCCTATGTAGGCGATGATTGGGTCGATTTAGCGATTATGAGCCGTGTCGGCTTAGCCATTGCCGTGCAAGATGCCGATTCCCTGGTCAAAAAACATGCCCATTGGATTACACCTGCTAAAGGTGGCAAGGGTGCTGCTCGCGAAGTATGTGAACTAATTATGGAAGGACAGGGTACCCTGCAAGATCAAATTGAACGTCACTTCTAATCTTTCTTTTATGGCCAAATTATTATTGTCTTTATTGGCAATAATCACCCTCTGGCTGCTATTCAGTAATGATACTAAACAAGAGGTGAGTGACTCCAATGCCATATCTCGAACCAGTGACTATGCTATGTCGAATTTCACTATGACGGTGATGGATGAACTTGGCAGACCATCACGTATTATTACAGGTCAAACAATGGCACATTATCCAGAAAATGACAGCACTGAAATCACTGCGGCCATCGCCAAAATTCTTGAACAAGGCAAAAATACATGGATAATCTCAGCTAATAAAGCGTATACCGAAGGCAAAGGCGAAGATATTTTACTAGCTGGCAATGTTATTATCACTCAAAAAGACAATAATGCTATTGAATTACGTACCGAGAAGCTTAATTTAGATACCTTACGCGATAACGCATACACTGATTTGGCTGTCAGCATGAAATCTGCTCACGGCACCACCCATTCAGTTGGACTTCATGCTAGCCTGCAAGAAAAAACTATTAACCTACACTCCAGAGTGAAAGGACATTATGATGCACCGCCTACAAACTAAACTGTTAATTGCACTGATTGCTTTGTTACCTTCGTTATCATGGGCGCTGCCTAGTGATCGTAGTCAACCGATAGACATTGAAGCAGATCATGCCGAACTTGATGATGCTAGTGGCATTACTCAATATAAAGGTAGGGCTATTTTAACCCAAGGTACATTACGTATTGAAGGCGATATCATCACCTTTTATTATGATGACGATAAACAGTTAACAAAGGCCGTAGCGCAAGGTAATTTAGCGACCTATAAGCAAGTTCAAAAACTCGGTGAAGAACCTGTCCGTGCTCGCGCTTTACAAATGGAATATCATGCTAAAGCGCAGAAAATATATTTACTTGGTCAGGGTCACGTATGGCGATCTGGTGATGAGTTTAGTGGCAATAAAATAGAATATGATATTAACAACAATGTGGTGAATGCAAATTCTGCCCCTGTCGAAGTTGCAGGTGAAAAACAAGAAAGTGGACGTGTTCACATTATTATCCAACCGCCGGGCAGCAAAAAGAAAGCAACAGCGCCCAAAATAGAAGCTAACACCAAGGTCGAAGTAGCGCCTATCGACAATAAAGAGACCGATCAATATCTAACAGCTTCAACCACCACAACACTTAATGTTCGTACTGGGCCTGGCATTAAATATAATAGGATCGGCACCTTTGGCTCTAACAGTGATGTCATTATTCTGACCGAACAAAAAGAATGGGTACAAGTCAGGGGTGAAATAGACGACCAAGTGGTGATTGGTTGGGTTAATCGCCGTTATATTCAAGTAAAACCGTAACTTTGGGGACAGCATGAGCACATTATCCGCCCAGCAATTATCCAAGCGTTTTGGTTCGCGTCAGGTCGTTAAAAACATTTCCCTTGAATTAAAAAGTGGAGAAATTGTCGGTTTATTAGGTCCTAATGGTGCGGGTAAAACCACTTGCTTTTATATGATCGTTGGTTTAATCCCCGTTGATAGTGGCACAATCTTCCTTGACCAGCTAGAGCTCACGCGTGATCCCATCCATAAACGTGCACAGCTAGGTATAGGGTATTTACCACAAGAAGCGTCTGTATTTCGAAAGTTATCGGTGGAAAACAATATATATGCCATAATCGAAACACGAAAAGATCTCGATGAAGCAGCTAAACAGGCATTATTAGAACGTCTTTTATCCGACTTTCACATCGACCATATCCGAAAATCATTAGGTATTGCGTTATCTGGTGGCGAGCGTCGGCGAGTTGAAATCGCGCGAACCTTAGCCATGGAGCCCAAGTTTATTTTACTAGATGAGCCTTTTGCTGGTGTTGATCCTATTTCAGTGCTCGATATTCAGGGCATTATCAAAGCGCTTGCACAACGCGGTATTGGCATTCTTATTACCGACCACAATGTACGTGAAACGCTGAATGTTTGTGAACGTGCTTATATTTTCAATGAAGGTGAGGTCATTGCCAAAGGCACCCCTGAAGATATTCTAAAAGATAAGCGCGTCTTAAGTGTTTATCTGGGTCGAGACTTCAGGCTCTAATGTCGCAGCTTTTTCGCAATCCTCATTGATGAAAATAGAAATATCAACACTCAGAACCCATTTCCATCAGGTTTTAGAAGTTAAGCATGAAGGCTTAGCAGGTGTAATAAATACCATTCTGATGCTGTTCATCGCATTCACCTTAGTTGTGGTATTTATTGAAACCGTACCCAATATTCATCAACACTATGACGCATGGTTCTATGGCTTTGAGATAGTGTCTATCGCAATATTTAGTATTGAGTACCTTGCCCGAGTGTGGGCCGCAGCAGAGGTAAATCCTGGCAAGCCATGGGCAAGTCGCTTAGCTTATATTTTAAGTCCATTAGCGTTAATTGATCTCTTAGCGATAGCGCCCTTTTATCTAGGCTTATTTATCCAAATCGATACGCGTTACTTAAGAGCTGTGCGTTTACTTAGAGTTCTAAAATTCACCCGATACTCGCATTCATTATCCACACTACTACAAGTACTTAAAAATGAATTGCCGGGCATCATTTCAGCATTAAGCATATTAGTGATGTTAATCGTATTAGCTTCTTCCGGTATGTATCTGGTGGAACGTGATATTCAACCAGATGCCTTCGGTTCAATCCCACAAGCCATGTGGTGGGCAACCATCACATTAACATCGGTAGGTTATGGTGATGTGGTGCCAATAACCATGATTGGCAAAGCATTAGGTATGGTTATTACCATTCTAGGCGTGGGCATTGCAGCTTTACCTGCTGGTATTATTGCCAGTGGTTTTACTGCTGAAATGCAAAATAGACGCGATGAATTTCGCGCTAACGTCATCACTTCATTTGCTGATGATGGCAGTTTATCTCATGATGATCTTCACGCCATAGAACGTCTGAGGATTCAGTTAGGGTTTAGCGTAAAAGAAAGCAAATCACTGATTCGTTTGTCAGGTTTGAGGTCCTCTGTGATGTTTAAACATTGCCCCTACTGTGGCGAAAATCTACAGCACCCTCATCACCCCATCGAATAACTATTATTCCTGCTCATCACCCAACATTGCATCCCGTTCAAGGAAAAACAGTCGCGGCTCAACCCTGGCATCATTTAAACTAACACCAAGATGTAAATGCGGCCCAGTAACTCTTCCCGTCATGCCTACAGTACCGATTACCTCACCTTGCTTGATAATTTGTCCCGCTTTCACGCCGATATTATTCATATGGCAAAACATAGTTACTAAACCCTGACCATGATCAATAAATACTGTATTACCATTAAAGAAATAGTTTCCAGTATTACGAATCACTCCATCGGCTGGAGCATGAATTTCAGTGCCTGTAGGAGCAGCAATATCCATTCCACTATGCGGATTGCGTGGCTGACCATTAAATACGCGACGACGACCAAATAAGCCACTTACCCGCCCTTCTATCGGCCATGCAAAATTGAGTGCCACATTGCCTTCTGTCCAATGTATTAATGCTGCATTAATTAGTGCCTTTTCAGCATTAATACGTGTCATATCGTAATTAGTAGGGTTGACCTTACGTTTATCTTTAATTTCAATATATTGGGTAGGGTAGGCTTTATCTGTAATTTTAAAGCGTGTTTTAGTCGTTTTCCCTGCTGATTTGACCGTTAAGGTTTGTGTACCTACTTTGGCCGTCAAAGGCACACCGACTACTGCAAGCCATTGTTCATCTTTTTTCAATACCATCACTTGGCGTTTGTTATATTGAACTACTGGTTTGATGTCTATTCCGACAGCAATAGGGACAATAACTACGCCACCTGGCACTGCAGATTGTTGCGGCAATGTCATTGCTGAAACCGATACTGACACCATCATCAACACGCTGAATGCCAGCCCAATAAATCTAATCATTTGTTACCTCTTTAATTACACACTTTAACTGGCCTTTTTCTAAACGGACATTGATATGTTGGTTTGGCTTGGCTTCATCTGCTCGATGTATTACCCGTCCAGAATCCACCAGCGTAGCAATACTATAGCCTCGCTCCAAAGTCTTCAAAGGACTCACCGCGGCAAGCGTTCGGATTTGTTGGCCTAAGTAGGCTTTATGTTGAGTGAGCCGCTTTTGCATTACAGCATCAAGTTGTTTCTGCAACTGCCCTACCGTAGCTTGCTGATTATTAATCTTTGGCAGTGGTGTTTTTAGCTGCAACCGTTGTTTTAACTCTTTGTAAAGAGCTTGTTCACGTTCCATATTTTGCTGAATTACCTGCTGTAATCGACCCGCTAAGGTCGCTATTTTATAGTGCTGTATTTCAATTTTTTCTTGTGGGTGTTTCAGTCTTGCCAACCAATAACCCAATCGTTGGCGTTTATCATTAACAATATGTAAGCAATTACGTTTTAATTGCTGTTGCAAACGATCTATTTTTTGCATTTGTTGATTAATGGTGAGTTGCGGTTGTGGCAACCGTTGTTGCAAATAATTGATATGACGGCGCTCATTTTGTAGGCGATGTGCCATTAACAAATGTAACCGCCGACTATGACTTTGGATCTTAGCTAACCACTGAATGGCATCTGGCACCGCTAGTTCAGCGGCCGCGGAAGGTGTAGGCGCTCTAACATCTGCCACAAAATCGGCAATAGTGAAATCAACCTCATGACCCACAGCACTAATTAGCGGAATCTCACAAACAAATATGGCACGCGCTACTTTTTCGTCGTTAAAACTCCACAGATCTTCTAAAGAACCTCCACCACGACTCACAATCAGCACATCGCATTCTTGTCGTTTGCTGGCTAAACTAATCGCATGGGCAATCTGTTTGGCTGAGTCACCACCTTGTACTGCGACAGGATAAAGAATGACGTTAGCAGCAGGAAAACGACGATTCAACACTGTTAATATATCGTGTACTGCTGCGCCGTCAGGCGATGAAACGATGCCTATACTGGTGGGCAATGAGGGTAGTGATTTTTTATATGCCTGATCAAATAAACCTTCTTCACCTAAGCGATGTTTTAAAGCTTCAAATGCATGCTGCAGGGCGCCACTACCAGCCTCCTCCATGTGCTCAACAACGAGTTGAAATTCGCCACGCGCCTCATACAAGGTCACTCTAACTCGCAACAAAACTTGCATACCATTTTTCGGGGTGAACCGTACATTACGATTGCGTGTTTTAAACATGGCGCAGCGCACCTGCGCCGCTTCATCTTTCAATGTGAAATAAACATGGCCTGATCCAGGCATTGCTAAATTTGATATTTCACCTTCTACCCAGACCAATTGAAATGAGCCTTCCAAGGCAACACGGGCCTCACGCACTAGCCGCGATACCACGTAAATTTCTTTAACAGGTCGCGTTGCTAATGTCTTACTGCTACCAGATGAAACAAGTGATGCCATAAACCCTAAAGATCCTGATATAATTACGTGATTATACTACAGTAATTTCAGGAACCTGCCCCATGAGAATTGCTCAAGAAGCGCTTACCTTTGATGACGTTTTACTACTCCCAGCTTATTCAAACGTGATGCCGCGTGATGTTAATCTGACTACTAAATTGACTCGCAACATCGACATCAATATCCCGCTGTTATCAGCAGCGATGGATACGGTGACCGAAAGTCGTTTGGCGATTGCGATGGCAAAAGAAGGTGGTTTAGGCATATTACACAAAAATATGACGATCGAAGAACAAGCCAACGAAGTCCGCAAGGTCAAAAAATTTGAAAGTGGCGTAGTGCGTGATCCTATTACCATCAGCTCAACAGCGACTATCGGTGAAGTAGTAGAGTTAACTCGTGCTCACAATTTTTCTGGCGTTCCTGTCGTAGACGGTGACGATCTAGTTGGTATTGTTACAAGTCGTGACTTACGATTTGAGACACACTTTGATAATCCAGTATCTTCGGTTATGACGCCAAAGGAAAAACTGGTCACCGTTAAAGAAAATACAGATCGTAAAGAAATACTGAATTTACTTCACGCTCATCGCATAGAAAAGATATTAGTTGTCGATGATAACTTTTATCTTCAAGGCATGATCACCGTTAAAGATATTCAAAAATCAACAGATAATCCGCTAGCCTCAAAAGATGATCAACAACGTTTACGTGTTGGTGCCGCAACGGGTATTGGTGCAGAAAGTCAGGCTCGTGTTAAAGCATTGGTCAATGCTGGCGTTGATGTCATTGTTGTCGATACTGCTCACGGTCATTCACAAGGCGTATTGGATCAAGTGCGCTGGGTTAAAGATAATTATCCAAACGTGCAAGTAATCGGTGGCAATATTGCGACAGGTGCCGCTGCTTTAGCCTTGGTTGAAGCGGGTGCTGATGCGGTTAAAGTGGGTATTGGTCCGGGCTCAATTTGTACTACTCGTATCGTTTCCGGTGTTGGTGCGCCTCAGATAACCGCTATCAGTAATGTAGCTAAAGCACTCGAAGGTACTGGCGTACCCTTGATTGCCGATGGTGGAATTCGTTATTCCGGTGATATCGCTAAAGCACTGGTTGCTGGCGCACACACTATTATGTTGGGCAGCATGTTTGCCGGTACCGAAGAAGCGCCAGGTGAAGTTGAATTATTCCAAGGTCGTTCATACAAATCATACCGCGGCATGGGTTCAATGGGCGCGATGCAGCAAAAACAAGGTTCTAGTGATCGTTATTTCCAAGAGTCAACGGAAGCTGACAAATTGGTACCTGAAGGCATTGAAGGGCGGGTACCTTACAAAGGTTCATTATCAGCTGTAATCAACCAATTATTAGGTGGAGTGCGTGCTAGCATGGGTTACACGGGGTCAGCGAATATTGAAGAAATGCGCACCAAACCTGAGTTTGTTCGTGTTACTTCAGCCGGCATGAATGAAAGCCATGTTCACGATGTCACCATTACTAAAGAAGCCCCTAACTACTACATTAGTTAGGGGGCATATTACCATTTAAAAACCAGAGTTGTGATTGCCTCGACTCTGGTTTTTGTCCTTAACAACCTGTATTTTCAGAGAATATTATGAGCCACAATATCCATGACCACCGAATTCTTATTCTTGATTTTGGATCACAATATACTCAGCTAATTGCTCGTCGTATCCGCGAGGCTGGGGTTTATTGTGAATTGAGAAATCCTGAAATTACCGAAGCAGAAATCAAAAAATTCAATCCAAAAGGGATTATTCTTTCTGGTGGTCCTGATTCAACAATTGGTAATGAAGCACCAGTCGCACCGCAATGTGTCTTTGAATTAGGGATCCCCGTTTTAGGTATCTGCTACGGTATGCAAACGATGGCGATGCAATTGGGTGGACAGGTCGAATCGTCAGCACATCGTGAATTTGGCTACGCACAAATCCGTGCCCGCGGTCATTCGGCATTTTTGCGTGACATTGAGGATCACACGACTGTAGAGGGTTATGGCCTGCTTGATGTGTGGATGAGTCATGGCGATCGTGTAAGCAAAATACCAGAAGGTTTCAAAGTTATCGCTAGCACGGAGAGTGCTCCTTTTGCCGGTATGGCTGATGAACAGCGACAATTCTACGGCGTTCAATTCCACCCAGAAGTAACACATACCGTTCAAGGTCAACGCATGATTGAACGTTTCATCACCGAAATATGTGGCTGCGAAACATTATGGACTTCTGCACAAATTATTGATGACAGTATTAATACCATTCACCAACAAGTAGGTAGCGATGATGTTTTATTAGGTTTGTCAGGCGGTGTTGACTCATCGGTCGTCGCCGCATTATTACACCGTGCCATTGGTGACCAACTGACCTGTGTATTTGTTGATAACGGCTTACTCCGTGAAAACGAAGGCGACCAAGTTATGGCTATGTTTGCCAAACATATGGGCATTAAAGTTATTCGGGTTGACGCCGAAAAACGCTTCCTTGACGAACTTGCAGGCGAAAATGACCCAGAAGCCAAACGCCGTATTATCGGTCGCGTCTTTGTTGAAATTTTTGAAGAAGAATCTAACAAACTCAGTAATGTGAAATGGTTAGCACAGGGCACGATCTACCCCGATGTGATTGAATCAGCCGCATCAAAAACAGGTAAAGCACAGGTCATCAAAACCCACCATAATGTCGGTGGCTTACCCAAACACATGACATTAAAACTGCTCGAGCCTTTACGCGAACTATTTAAAGATGAAGTTCGTAAACTGGGCGTAGAACTCGGTCTGCCACGTGACATGGTGTATCGTCATCCGTTCCCAGGTCCTGGCCTAGGTGTCCGTATTCTGGGCGAAGTCAAAAAAGACTATGCCGATTTATTACGTAAAGCCGATAAAATCTTTATCGATGAACTTTATAAACACGACTTATATGACAAAACCAGCCAAGCTTTTGTAGTATTTTTACCCGTTAAATCTGTGGGTGTAATGGGAGATGGTCGGCGTTATGATTATGTTGTATCGTTACGCGCAGTAGAAACTATTGACTTTATGACTGCGCGTTGGGCACACCTTCCATATGAATTCTTGGGACTAGTCTCCAATCGTATTATTAATGAAGTGGATGGTATTTCACGGGTAACCTATGATATTTCAGGCAAACCACCGGCAACGATTGAATGGGAGTAATCCTACTGTCGTCGTAAAAGGAAAGGAAAGTAATTTATGGCTAATCATCGTTTCTCCTTACAAAGTTTTTTACTGCGCTTAGTGTTTGCTCTTGTACTGGTCTATGCAAGTTATAATCCTAGTGGGTATAGCTTTTTCCACTGGGCCAAAGAGGCCTTATTTAGGGATGCGTTAGCCATTTCACCTCCTTTTGCCATGTCTGCCGTGATATTGCTTATTGGTTGGACAATTTATATTCGGGCTACATTACTCGCCTTAGGTGTGCTTGGATTAAGTTTAGCTTTTGCCTTCTTTGCAATTATTGTCTGGTGGTTCATTGATCTAGGGCTTCTTGGCCTTGACAGTGTATCCGTGATGACTTATATCGTTTTATTCATTTTAGCCGCTATACTTGCTACCGGCATGTCTTGGTCTCATCTTCGTCGTAGAATGTCAGGGCAAGCAGATGTCGATGATATAGCAGATTAAACTAACTCTCACTTGAACAGCTTTAGATTTTATTATCTTATATCACTCTGGCGGACAAGATAATAAACAAAGCCACAATACAGCTTAGTTAACGCGTTTGACTTCAAAAAGCTAAGTGAAAGCTTATTTGCCAGTAAACGGGCAAGTTTATTGAAAGATGACTTTTAAATTGATCATGAAAATGCCTGTTCTCTGATCTTCCCCTATCGCGTTGTCGTTTACTGGAATAGATTATCCTTATTTTGATTGAGGTCTAAATAGCGATTTTTTTAATTGAAAAACTAACAACGTTGTAAGAGTCAACTCAACAACACCTTAAATTCATATATAGGACACATCATTGATGGCCACAAGTAAAAAATACAATTTTAAGATCAAACAAGATGGTGCCACTTGGTCTACAAAAATCACCCGTCGCGTCTCTTCACAAAGAACGGTAATATCCAAAAAACAAGATGGTTTTACTTCTGAAGCAGAAGCTCAAGCCTGGGGTGAAAAAGAAATTGCCTTATTTTTAGAGAATCTTAGCGCGCGCAACAATCGTCGCTCAAAGCCGCGTACAGAGAGCTAAAACAGCTGAACTTACTTTAGTAAGTGTGTTTTAGCAGATTATATTCAAGCGTTATAAAATCTCATTAAAGCATAATACTGGTCGCTACTTGCTCCTATTGCAGAAATAGAGCATGCTCAAAACATCAGTCACTTTATTTAAGTGAATGCTGTATCTACTACTTATTTTAAAACTATGAGGAATATCACATGTCAAACGAAGGCTATCATGAACCCATCAATGAACTATCAGATGAAACACGAGATATGCACAGGGCGATTACTTCATTAATGGAAGAATTAGAAGCAGTGGATTGGTACAACCAGCGAGTTGATGCTTGCAAAGATAATGAATTAAAAGCCATTCTGGCTCACAATCGTGATGAAGAAAAAGAACATGCTGCAATGGTATTGGAATGGATTCGTCGTAAAGATCCACGTTTCGATAAAGAATTAAAAGATTATCTATTTACTGACACACCTATTGCGCATCAATAATGGGCTAAGTTTAGATACCAAAAAAGGGGGGAAGTTGACACAACTTCCCCCCTTTTTTATTGGGTGATAATAATTAATTAAACATCATAGTTAGTGGCCGATATATCACCACCTCGGCCGGTCCAATTAGTATGGAAAAATTCACCACGGGGTTTATCTAAACGTTCATAAGTATGGGCACCAAAATAATCACGTTGTGCTTGTAAAAGATTAGCGGGTAGACGCTCACTACGATAACCATCATAAAAGGATAAAGCACTACTAAATGTCGGTGCAGGTATGCCTAAAGAAATGGCCGTACCTACGGCTTTACGCCAACCTGGCAATGCTTCTGTAATGGCATCAATAAAGAATTGATCCAATAATAAGTTTTGTAGATCTGGTTGCTTAGTAAAAGCATCGCGGATATTGGCTAAGAATTGACTACGGATAATACAACCACCACGCCACATTAAGGCTATTCCACCATAATTGAGCTCCCAACCATAAGTTTTGGCAGCTTCACGCATCAACATATAACCTTGCGCATAAGAAATGATTTTTGATGCATATAACGCATCACGAATGGCATCTACCATTTCTGCTTTATCACCTTCAAACTCGGCCGCTAACTTAGGTAGTACTTTCGAGGCAATAACTCGCTCCTCCTTACGTGCAGACAGGCAACGAGCGAATACGGCTTCGCCAATTAGGGTCAAGGGAATACCCAAGTCCAAAGCATTCATACCTGTCCATTTACCGGTGCCTTTTTGTCCTGCTGCATCCATAATGTGATCAATCAGCAAACTACCATCATCTTCTTTCACAGCTAGAATATCACGGGTGATTTCTATCAGATAAGAATCCAGTACGCCATGGTTCCATTCAGCAAATACCGCCTGAATTTCATCACCAGACATTCCAAGACCTTCTCGCATCAACTGATATGCTTCACATATTAATTGCATATCGCCATATTCAATACCGTTATGTACCATTTTTACGTAATGACCCGCACCATCATTTCCGACCCAGTCGCAACACGGTTCGCCATCAACCTGTGCCGCAATTGCCTGAAAAATAGGTTTAACTGAAGCCCAAGCGGCTTGATTGCCACCCGGCATAATCGAGGGTCCAAAACGTGCACCTTCTTCACCGCCCGATACACCCGTACCGATAAATAAAATGCCTTTTCGATGTAATTGGTGCGTTCGACGATCACTATCGTTATACAAGGAATTACCACCATCGATAATAACATCGCCTTTATCAAGATAGGGCGCTAACTGTTCAATGAAAGCATCAACCACTGGTCCTGCTTTAACCATCAGCATTATGCGGCGCGGTGCTTTCAATGATTCAACAAACGTTTTCAGATCGTGGCAACCAATAATCTTGGTTCCTTTAGCTGGACCCGCAAGAAATTCATCTATTTTACTGGTTGTACGGTTATACACTGCAACAGTAAAACCATGGTCGTTCATATTCAAAACCAGATTTTGACCCATTACCGCTAACCCCACTAAACCAATATCGGCTTGTACAGTCATTTCAACTTCACTCATGTATTTATTACCTTAATATATTCGCCATCAGCTTCGCGAGTTGAACCCACAATCAGCCGACATTTACCCGTAGTAATATTGCACTCTACAGCACCAGAAATTTCAATTAGTTCACCTTTTTTCGCTTGTCCAACGTAAGTATGCGTGAATGACAACACCTCAGGAGTCAATTTATCATTAATTAAATAAACAGCAGGAAAATCATAGGCTCGAAGGTCATCAATCACCTCAGTTGTAATAGTTCGCATTCCCTGCTTTTGATACTGAGCATCATCGTGTTCTATCTCGCCACTTAAACATACCATGGCAATATCAAATTTAGTGCCATCGATAGACGCTTTGTTGTGTTTGCGATATTCATGCCACGAAAACTCATCGAAACTTAATTCACCCGCTCGCCTATGAAAGTTATCTTTCATCAGAGTCAGATCCAAGTCACTAAGTTCGCCTGAATCTACCGCACGCTTTAAGGCCTGCCGCATTTTTTGAAACTGTTGTCGACCAAACACCACGAGATCAATATCAGATTTTGGACCTTGCTGGTTAATTAACATCGAGCCTGTTAGTCCCAAAAAGTCACCATTAGCACCAAAACGCACCAAAATGGGAATTAGTTGCTGTAATTTCTGCTCTATATTGTCGCGAGGGTCGCGTTGTAAAACAGACTGTAAACGTGCTTCTGGTCGATGGTGCTTAACAATATCTTTGACTGCAACGGCATGAAACGAAGCATCAAATTGTGTCGATTGATATAAATACTGGGGAAAAGAGTGTTGCAACAACTGATTGGCCTGTTCGGTCTCAATTTTTTTCCAAGCAGCACCTTCTTTTACATATCGCAAAAAACAGCCCACTTTACCTTCATGAGGTTGATAGCTCACCACAGCAAAGACTAGACCTTGTTTAGTCTCGATAAAATCTTTGGGGAAAAAAGGAAAATCAGCATCTCTCATATGCAGTTATTCTACTCTTATTTCGGTATCAGCTTGGTCTTATTCAACGATGGCGTCGTGACATCTCATTGCGATCGTCGCAGCCACATCCAGATCCCCGTCAATGATAACGCGGTTAATAAAACACCCACGAGATCTAATAGCCAAACACCAATAACGCCTAAAATACGCCCATTATGCACATCTAATAAAACCTGTTCAGCGCTCACGCCCTCGCCATGAAAGTATTTAACTAACTCTTTTTGTATTGATGCAGGCATCGGACTAGGCAGGCTCCAACCGACCCCTTGTAATGAGATGAGCTCCCATTTATCGAGCATGAAATCACTGCGCCACATGCCTTCACGAGTCTGAATAATGGGGCCGCCATGAAACAAGCCTATATTTTGGATTATCGGTGGCACACCAGCAGCAGCGCCCATACGCTCAATAAATTCACCCTCAGAATTAAGTAAAATCAAGGCATCATCTGTTGCTAAAACTATCATATCATCTAACACTACCCCACCTAATAAGGGTCTTTGGGCATTTGTTACAGGCTTAGCGTTGACAAATACCTCTGCACCAAATTGAGAGATTACGGATTGATCTAACAAAAAGACAGCATCAGCTTGCACATTGCCTACGCCATAATGACTCAACAGCCAAGGCCACGTTAGATAGTGTTTATCTAACTTTAAGTCGCTGGAGTGGTTAAGTAAGATGCCTGTTATTGATAATAACAATACAAATAGAGCAATGGCAGCACCCATACTTTGGTATAGATTTCGCATCCGGCGGTTCATATGATTACTCTATTTGGTTTATAAATTGGGTTGAATATAATGCCAGTGTTGCTACTGATATCATAGCCCTTACCGACAATGTTGCCACCTAGATTTCTAATTTTGTCACATGCTGCTGCTGCATCTGCTACCCCAATAGCAATATGTCCGTAGCCATTACCTAAGTCATAACGGTCAGTATCCCAGTTGTAAGTTAGTTCGAGCACAGTATTAGAGGTCTCGTCACCATAACCGATAAAGACTAATGTGAACTTACCATCTGGGTACTCTGATCTACGTAATTCAGTCATTCCCAGCACTTCAGTATAAAATTGTATCGAACGTTCTAAATTCCCAACACGCAACATGGTATGTAACATTCTCATTATTCTTTCCCCTCAAAAACTATCATTTAGCGAGCCTGTGTCTAATCCAGCTCTAACGAACTCCAAATCTGATCAATACGATCGACAACAGCTGGATCACGTTTTATAGGTCGCCCCCATTCACGGTTCGTTTCACCGGGCATTTTGTTGGTTGCATCCATGCCCATTTTGGAACCTAAGCCGGATACCGGCGAAGCAAAGTCAAGATAATCAATGGGGGTATTTTCAATCAAGGTCGTATCGCGAGCCGGATCCATTCGAGTAGTAATCGCCCAAATAACATCATTCCAGTCTCGAACATTGACATCATCATCAACAACGATAACAAACTTGGTGTACATAAATTGCCGTAAAAATGACCAAATTCCCATCATCACCCGCTTAGCATGGCCGGGGTATTGTTTTTTCATACTCACCACTGCCATTCGATATGAACAACCTTCAGGTGGTAGATAGAAATCAACAATTTCTGGGAATTGTTTTTGTAATATCGGTACAAACACTTCGTTCAAGGCAACGCCTAAAATCGCCGGTTCATCAGGTGGGCGCCCCGTATAGGTACTATGATAAATCGGATTTTTACGCTGCGTTATTCGTTCAACTGTAAACACCGGAAAACGATCTACTTCATTGTAATAACCGGTGTGATCACCATAGGGCCCTTCATCTGCCATATCATTTGGGTAAATAAAGCCTTCTAATACAATCTCTGCACTAGCCGGTACTTGTAAATCATTGCCGATGCATTTCACTAATTCTGTTTTTGAACCACGTAATAAACCTGCAAAAGCATATTCAGACAAAGTATCGGGGATTGGCGTGACCGCCGCCAAAATTGTGGCAGGATCACAGCCCAGTACCACACTGATCGGAAACGCTTCACCGGGATGTTCTACTTGCCATTCTTTAAAATCTAATGCGCCACCACGATGGGATAGCCAACGCATAATGACCCGATTTTTGCCGATAACCTGTTGGCGATAAATGCCCAGATTTTGCCGTGATTTATGGGGCCCTTTGGTGACTACCAAGCCCCATGTAATAAGCGGCGCTGCATCTTCTGGCCAACACAGTTGAATGGGATACTGACTTAAATCTACTGCATCACCTTCGATCACTTCTTGTTGGCAGGCTGCATAGGTCACCACTTTCGGTGCCATATTCAGAACTTGTTTGAAGATGGGCATTTTCTGCCAAACATCTTTCAACCCTTTCGGTGGCTCAGGTTCTTTCAAAAAAGCTAATAATTTACCGACTTCTCGCAACGCTTCAACCGATTCTTCACCCATGCCGAATGCCACACGCTCCGGAGTGCCAAACAGATTAGCTAACACCGGCATTGCACTGCCTTTTGGATTTTCGAATAATAATGCTGGGCCACCCGCACGTAATACACGATCGCAGATTTCGGTCATTTCTAAAACAGGATCCACTTCTACGCTAATGCGTTTAAGTTCGCCTCGCAGTTCTAAGTGGGCAATAAAGTCACGTAAATCAGTGTATTTCATATCACCATATTCTCAATTGCTATCGGGTGTTTTGCGCCATTATCGATGAAATAGTCATTCAATTCACTGATTATTAATATTCAAACGCTCTAAAGGACTCACCACTGCCTGAAGATTTTGCTGCAACACATGCGTATAAATCTCAGTCGTTTTTACATCTGCATGGCCGAGTAATTTTTGCACCACACGGATATTAGTACCCGCCTCTAGTAAATGAGTCGCAAATGAATGGCGTAAGGTATGTGATGTAATTCGCTTATCTATACCCACTTTATGTTTAGCGGCTCGAATACCCTTCTGAAATCCTGACTCATCCATATGGTGCCTACGCATTTTGCCACTACGCGGATCTAAAGATAGTTTTTGTGATGGAAAAACATATTGCCATTCCCATGCTGCTCCAGCTTTCGGGTATTTTTTAGCTAAATTATTCGGCAAATAAACATCAGCCACACCCTCTTCTACATCTTGGTCAAATAATTGCCGTACAGAGTCCAAATGCCGTTTCAAATCATCAACAATGGATGGTGCCAGCAATGTCGTTCTATCTTTTCCACCTTTTGCATCCCTAATCATCAAATATCCATTTCCAAAATCAATATCCTGAATGCGTAGACGTAACACCTCCATCACATGCAAACCGCCACCATACATTACTCTTGCCATTAAAGACTTAATGCCCGTCATTGCTTGCAATAACAGCCCTACCTCCTCCGTACTCATTACAACAGGTAATCGAACGGGTTTCTTTGAACGGACAGGATCTAAATCGTCGGCAATAGGCAAATCTAAAACCTGCTTATAAAGGAAGACAATAGAATTAAATGCCAAATTTTGCGTGGCAGCAGCATAATTCTTATTGGTTGCCATATCGGATAAAAATGCCTCAATTTCCTGCTTACCTAATGTATTTGGATGTTGAGTTCCATTAAGACGAATAAAGGCTAAAATACACTTAACATATGCCTCTTCCGTACGTAATGCATAATGATGATAGCGAAGCACCTCTCGTACTTGATCCATAATGCGAACGGACTGTGGTTTAAATTTAGAACGGCTTTGAGATTGCTTCTGAAATACAGCCATAATATTTCCCTGTTTTATCTTGATTATCTACTTACTAGGCATTATGGTCCGTATATGTATAGGAATTACAGGGAAACATTCTTCCCGTTAATAACAAGTTAGTTTACCAATCACCTATGGAGTCTAAATGAGTCAATCGTCTAAATTGAGCACGGATGTAAAAAAGCAGCATACTGTACCTCGATTTTTATTAGATCATTTTGGCTTTGGGAAAAAAAACAAGAAACGTCGTTTATTCACTTTTGATAAACAAAATGAAAGAGAGTTTCAACAATCTGTATTTGATGCTACGACAAGAAATAGTTTCTACAATATTAGTGATCACCCTGAAAAAGCGAGTTTAGAACCTATATTAGGTATTTATGAAACTAAAGCGGCTCCAATTATTAAAAAAATTATTACCGCTAATAATATCTCATGCCTTACCGAAGACGAGCAAATCATCATTGCAACATTTACAGCCGTCCAAAGGGGTAGGTCATTTGGGGAGCTTCAACGAATTAATCATCTGATGAGTGCAGTATCAGGTAAATTTGAGGCTATTGGGGCGTCACCTGAACAAATTGAGAAAGAACTGGGTAGTGAGGGTTCGTCTGAGCGAAAAACATTATTTTTGAAGATGATATTAGAACAAAATGATGTAATAACTCACATAATGAATAAATCATGGATTTTATACGAAACGTGTAATAGTAATCCATTTTATATATCAGACAACCCAATTACATTGTACAACGATATCGATATGGGATTTTATGGCAACTTAGGTTTAGGTTTAAAAGGTATTCAAATTCATTTACCACTTTCAACTACGTTAACTTTAGCGTTTACTTGTCCTTCAATTGCAGAGCGAGCAATTAAATCTAAAAGGCAAGTAGAGCAAATGTCTATAATGAATCCTCATCTGCTTAAAAACCCTTCAGAACTTGTAAAATATGGTGAAGCATATGAAACAGGTGTCCCTATGAAGCAAACCGCTGAAAATGTGAGATTCTTAAATAGTTTGCAAGTAACATTTTCAGAGCAATATATATTTTCCGAAAAAGATGATTTTTCTCTAGTTAAAGAAATGATTGCTAATGATGAGTCTTATAAAACAGGACCGAGAATGCAGGTAAACTAACAAGAAAATTAAGCGGGACTGCTAACAGTTGGCTAGGTTTCGCTCCGCTTCACATTTTAGCCAACTATTAATCAGCCCCTTATTTGGGCGTTATACTTTAAAAACTAACTACATTACTAAGGTATGCTTTTATGAATAGATTTTCTCGCTGGACATTTGGTTTAGCCGTAACTGCTTTGTTTTGTATGATGAGCGTGGGATGCGTATTTAATGCGGCTACTTTGAAGAACGTTAGCAAGTTTGAGGAAATCCCAGTAGCCTTTGAACATAAATGGGAAGAAAACACACATCCCTTTAGTGGCGCTGCTGTCATTGATGTAAACAGCGACGGGAAAATGGAGATATTCGTTGGTGGAGGTATGGGTCAGGCAGACGTATTGCTTAGCTACCGCGACAAACAATTAGTCGATATTATCGAAGATTCAGGTTTATCCAGTCTTTCTGCAACCTACGGTTCTGTATCGATTGATATCGATAATGACAACGATGTTGATCTAATTGTTGCTAGAGACGATGGCCTTTATCAATACCTCAACCAGGAAGGGAAATTTATTGAAAAAAGAATCTCATTAGTATTACCCAACGATTCGGTACCTTTCAGTGTAGCCGTATCAGATATCGATCATGATGGTGACGCAGATTTATATGTTAGTGTGTTTGTTA